>JAYUXA010000196.1:0-3187 GCA_043753245.1 Chitinophagaceae bacterium | reverse complement strand
TCAAGTTACGTTTTTTTGATCATTGCTTTTTCTGGCAACAACAGTCATACAGGCAAATATCACTGGTAATCAGGAATAAAACTGTGCTGTACTGATGTGCTGCTGCAGCATTTATTTCTGATACTTTTCAAGGTAAGAGGATAGTAGTATATTAATTAAAATGATCATTCTTCAGGGCCCCTATCACAGTAGACAAGCAGTAAGTTGCTTTAACGTTTCCTTTGTAAGCGCAGTACGCCAACGGATGTCTTATCATTACAAATGTCATATTATGAGAACTCTTAGCGTTTTTCTGTTCAGTTTCTTCTGTTTGTTTTTTACAACAGTAACAAACAGAGTTCAGGCTCAGCCAGGTTTTTCGGATGACGCTTCCTTCAGCAATTTTTACAATGAGCTTAGTCCATACGGCCGGTGGGTAGGCCTGCCTCGTTACGGGAGGGTATGGATATACGATGAACCCGGTTTTAGACCTTATTCAACAAACGGCCAATGGGAAAATACAGATCTTGGATGGTCGTGGGCTTCGGGATATGAATGGGGTACTATTCCATTTCACTACGGAAGATGGGAACTGGATCCCTATTATGGCTGGTTCTGGATTCCGGGGTACGACTACGCTCCGGCATGGGTAGTGTGGAGCCAGGCAGATGATTATTATGGATGGGCACCGCTTGGTTTTGGGTTGGATATAAATATATCACTTGGCAGGATCCCATCAAACAGATGGATGTATGCCTCGGCAGGCAATATTTTACGTCCCCGGATAGATCGTTATTGTATTCCTCATGAACGCAATCGCTTTTATTATGGAAGACAACAGGCCGTAGTAAATATTTATACGCAGGGAAATGTGCGTTACATGGGTGGCCCGCATCGGAATGGAAGGTTTGACAATCGCAACAGAAGCTACGAAAATAACCATCACCCTGCACAAAGACCTTCGTTGAGAAATGGCCAGTACGGGAATAACAGTACTTATAATGGTCGGGCCCGTAATGCCAATCCAGAAAATAATGACAGGACTCCAGGAACGAGTTACCGGTATGATCCGGCTCAAAGAGACCGCAACAGAGATATAGCTGAAAGACCGCAGGCAGGTGGCAGGCCTCCAAATCAGATCTCTGAAAGTCGCCCTCCGGCAAGACCTGCTGAATCAAGGCCATTACCTTCCAGGACACTGAACAATAGGCAGCAGGAAAGGATTAACCAGCACCCTACACCACCTCAGGCCCAAAGGCCATCAGGAAATGAAGGGGGAACGGGTTCCCGACCTTTGAAGAACAAAGACAGGCGGATTTTTTAAGTTTCACAGGCAGCTTTAAATGGCAGTTGCCCGGTATCTTCCGGGCAACTGTTTTTATAAGTCAGCTGCATAACGGATACCTGCTTTTTCTCTTATCTCATCCAGAATGCGCATAGTTTCAAGTGTTGCTGACAATGGAATGACAGGGCTTTCGGTCTGATGGTTTAACAGGCATTCCCCCACATGACGCGCCTCATGCTGATAACCAAAACCCTCGTTAGGGACACCGGTCTCTATTACCTGGAAATGATCCGGCTTACGCTCATAATATTCAATGGTACTATCGGGTGCGTAAAAACGATGGGTTAACCTGATCCGGCCTTTTGTGCCGCTGATATGAGCTTCGGTGGGCAGGTCTGAGGAAAGGGTGGAAAACAATTGCGCAATCGCTCCTGAGTTGTACCGGAATACCATTGAACACTGTTCGTCTACACCAGTGCTGGCCGCCGTCATGCAGGCATCTATATGATCAGGTTTTCCCAGTACACTGATAGCAGTAAAAACGGCATACAAGCCAATATCCAGCAGGCTTCCTCCAGCCAATGCAGGCTCAAATAAACGTGGAGGTATGGGGTCAGAAGGACGAAATCCGAAATTAACCAGCACCGATCTTACCTCTCCGATAAGTCCCTCCAGCACCAGCTTCTCCATTTTTTGATGGTGAGGCAAAAATTTCGTCCACAAAGCCTCCATCAAAAATAGTTTTTCTGATCTGGCCAGGTCAATCATTTCAGAAGCCTGACGAGCATTTACAGCGAACGCTTTCTCGCACAGTACCGCTTTGCGGTGATGGAGGCACAACAGCGTATGTTCGTAGTGGTGGCTGTGCGGTGTAGCAATATAGATCACGTCCACGTTTTTATCAGAAACGAGCTCTTCATAACTTCCGTATGCATTGGGAACGCCAAATGCTGTAGCAAACTGCCGTGCTTTATCCTGATTTCTGCTGGCTACGGCTACCAGTTGTGCATTGCCTGCAAAGGGAATATCCGAAGCAAATTTGTGGGCTATCCTGCCACAACCCAGTATACCCCATCTGACGTTTGTTTTCATAATCTAATTTTATCGTAGGTCTGCGAAGCTCGTATTTTTATTTGATTTATATCAATGATCCGTTATCTTTGAGTTCTTCTGATTCTATAAGAAACCTGCCCCAATTATCCCATATAGCACCACTTTCAATATCTTCTTCGCTCATTAATTAATTTTTTACGGACATGTCCAAAATTATTATCATAGTAATAATAGTATGCATGGGATATGCATGCAGAAAAGAAACCGGTCAAACGGTGTTCAATCGTGACAATACATCAGAAATTGAGGTCACCAGTGACAATGAAAATATTACACGGGAATATCTTCCGAGCGAGGAAAATGAATGTTCGCAGTACAATTTTAGTGGTGTAGGAGGAAATTATTTTGGATTTACTTCCTCGTATAAAATAAGCAACAAAGGGACGATTGATATTACTTACGGGACATTGCGTTCAGTACATACCACTCTTACTGATAAGGACATCCTTGCATTTATTCAGCCAGGTGAAAGAATATATGGTTCGCTGGGTGCATTTACCTCCTACCCGCAACTTTATCCGAATTGTGCCGAAGTATCGTTTACTGATACAAAAAAGACAAGATGGTGCAGTACAAAAATAACGGAGCATAAAGACGATGAAGATATTTTGGTGGATGTACGTGTAGATCAGCCTAAACAGAGTAGATTTGTTATTGAAAAAGTTACAGAAATCCGCCTCCCAAATGATAAAAAAGGATTTAGAATAATAGGGTATTTTAATTGTGTGATGTATAAGGTAAGTGGAGAAAATCACAAAAAAATGAAGGGGAAATTTTCTGGAATAATCACCAGTAATTATTAATTTGATC
>JAYUXA010000195.1:0-3188 GCA_043753245.1 Chitinophagaceae bacterium | reverse complement strand
ATTGCAAAAAACATTTCCAGATCAAAAATTTGCACTTACCGGAGCCTTCAGAAGACATGCACCAACGATCGATAAACTGGAATGGATCACCACGGCTTCGCCGGAAAAACTACAGGAACATTTTCTTAAACAGAACTATACGGTACAGGAAATATTGACAGAAACCGCTTCTTTCTTAACAACGGAAAAGGTTTTCTTACAATTTTACACCCGCACGGAAGACCTTTTTTATGCTTCTTTATTTACCACCACAGGCAGTGAAGATTTTAACAGAGAATGGGAAACGATCGCCCAAAAAGATTCCTCTGCGTTCACATCCGAAGAAGCAATATTTAAAACACATGGCCTGCATTTTATCCCTCCGTTTTTACGGGAACATGGAAAAATAATTAAAGAAGCAGCATTAAATTCTTTTGCCGGCCTGATTCAACCGGATACGATTAAAGGAATTATTCACAGCCATAGCGACTGGAGTGACGGATCGCAAACCATAGAAGAAATGGTAAATGCCTGTATGGAACAAGGGTACGAGTACCTGGTTATCAGCGATCACAGCAAGACTGCCGCTTATGCCAACGGACTATCGGAAGAAAAAATAAAAGCACAACATCAATATGTCGATGAGCTCAATGATAAATATGCACCTTTCAAAGTATTTAAAAGTATAGAGTCGGATATATTAAGTGATGGGTCCCTGGATTATTCGGATAAGGTCTTATCTACCTTTGATCTGGTGATCGCATCCGTGCATTCCAATCTGAAGATGCAAAAGGAAAAAGCCATGAGCAGATTATTAGCTGCCATCAGCAATCCGTACACAACTATTCTCGGGCACATGACCGGAAGATTGCTGCTAAGCCGGCCAGGCTACCCGGTAGATCATAAAATAATCATCGATGCCTGTTCGCAACATCATGTAGCCATTGAAATCAATGCAAATCCCCGCAGACTGGATATGGACTGGAGCTGGATAGACTATGCACTGGAAAAAAAGGTATGGTTATCGATAAATCCTGATGCACACCATACCAGCGAATATTCCAACTGCAGATACGGTGTACTGGCTGCGCAGAAAGGCGGATTGAAAAAAGAAAACAACCTCAGCAGTTTATCGTTGAAACAATTTGAAGAATATTTATCGGTTAAACAGATATAAATTTTGGAACTGTATTAATCGGTTATTAACTAACCCGCAGTAAAGGAAGTCTCACAAAGAATACGGTACCGGTACCTTCAATAGATTCGAACCAGATATCCCCCTGGGCCTGCTCCGCAATACTTTTACTCATAGCCAGCCCCAAACCTGTACCTGATGATTTGGTAGTGAAATTGGGCATAAAGATCTTATCCTGTGCATATTTTTGAATACCGCCACCATTGTCCCTGATGCTGATAATAATATTCTCCCCTTCCAACACCTCATTTACTTCAATGGTACGCTGGTCCTGGTTTTCAGGGGCTTCCAAAGCATTCTGCAAAAGGTTCGTGAACAACCTGTTCAACTGCGTTTTATCCGCAAACAGGATTATTTTTTCAGATACGGGCTGCCAGGTAAATTCAAGATTTTCCATTGGATCGTACAGCGATGCCAACGAAAAAAGCATGTCATGCAAATCAAAGACTTCATTTCTTGGATTGCCGATATTTGCAAATTGCGAAAAGTCGGATGCGATCTTGGATAAGTGATCTATTTGTTCAATAAGCGTCCGCGCAACATTTGCAGTCATCTCTTTTACATTGATCATATTGTTGTCGATCGCTTTTTGCAAATACTGGATGCTGAGCTTCATAGGCGTCAGTGGATTTTTGATTTCATGGGCCACCTGTCTGGCCATCTGCCGCCATGCTCCTTCC
The DNA here is from genome assembly GCA_043753245.1 of Chitinophagaceae bacterium. Taxonomy (GTDB): domain Bacteria; phylum Bacteroidota; class Bacteroidia; order Chitinophagales; family Chitinophagaceae; genus Flavitalea. Next base: position 1,334 of record JAYUXA010000195.1, on the reverse strand, counting down.
CGCTCACTCTTGGCAAGTGCTTCTGCGCTTTCATCCAGTTTGTGCACCATCTTATTATACTCCTTTACCAGCTCACCAATCTCATCTTTTCTTTGCCATTCTATTTCCTGGTTGATCTTCTGAAGGTTGATATCCCGCATCTTTTGCCCGATCAGCGTAAAGGAATGCGTGATCCGGTTAGCGATCATGAACGCTATCGCCCCGGCAACAAGAAATATAAAAGCGTTCAGGTTAATAATGGTTACCAAAAAGTTTGAGATCTCCTGCTTTAATTCTCCCTGTGTGCTGTACGAAGGAATGTTCAGGTAGGCATACGCGTTACCCTGCTCATCGCGCACCGGACTATACACGCTGATATAATTTACCTTTCCCATTTGTTCATCCGCTACAAATTGCACAGCTTTTAACTGATTGAGATTGTAAAATGCCAATGGATTCATTTTCTCGCTCAGCACGCCTTTATTATAGATCAATGGATTGGAGGATACGCGAAGATTACCCGCCGTGTCATACAGGTTCACATCTGTTCCGTGTATCTCCGAGATATCCTGCATAAGCTGCTCCACCTCCTGGCTGGTACCCGTTTCAAACAGCATTATTTCATCATTGAAGCTGTTGTGGTCAGCAAGTTTGTTCTGCACTTCGTTGACCATGATCTGAATGGCCCTGCTAAGTTTATCCTGGTTATTACGATCATAGCGCTTAATAAAAAACAATATGGTTGCCACTCCTATTACCAGGAAGGACAGCAGGCTCACCAGTATGATCGTGCTGTGGATCTGAGACCTGATACTAAACTGAAAGTACTGGGAGATGACACTCAGCCGGAGCCGTGAACGCACCAGCAGGGAGGTGGTCCTGTAGATAAAAAGCAGAAAAATAAAGGTGCTGAACAGGTAAGCAAAAAGCGTGATGCCCTCGATAAATGAATTGTCTTTTTTTGCGATCACCACTACCTTGTTACTGGTATGCCTGTACCACAGTTCTTCATAATCCTTATTTTTCCTGATCTCGAATTCAAACTTCGGAAGTTGCTGTTCCGTTAAACGGGTAGCAAAGGGGTAATCGTTGTAATAGGTGATCAGTCCGAGATTACTGTATACCCCATAATAGTATCCGGGAGAATATTCAGGAACCAGTTCTTTTGTTTGCCGGAATAATTCCGGAATAAGGGCATCGCTCTTGTACCGTTTAGGTTCCGATAAAAGGAAAAAAGACCCGATATTCACGCCAAACGTATCCACCACTTCTTTTTTAAAAATGTAGGAGAATTTATCAAACGATTTTTCGAAATACCTCAGGTCCACTATACTCGTTTGTTTGCCCTGAATTTT
>JAYUXA010000194.1:0-14429 GCA_043753245.1 Chitinophagaceae bacterium | reverse complement strand
ACCACAATCCAGTCATACTACCGGGCAGATTATTCATGTAGACGGAGGATATGTTCACCTTGACCGTTCTCTTGCGAATAGCCAATGAAATACAGTATATTAGCTACAGCTTACTGCCAAAGATAACTACTACAGAAGAATCTTAAAGATGCCATATGAATCTGCGCCGCATTTCCTATATATTGATAGGTATAACTGCTTTAACTGTACTTTATACCGCTTGCGGAACGGAGGATAAACAGCCCGTTGAACTGCCGGAAACGGTTAGTTATAATTTTCATATCCGTCCAATTCTCTCTGATAAATGTTTTGCCTGCCACGGACCTGATGCCAATAAAAGAGAATCTGATCTTCGTCTGGATAACCCCACTTCTGCCTATGCGCACCTTAAAGAGAACGACAGTGCTTTTGTAATCGTAAAAGGCCGGCCGGAGGAATCTGAATTGTATAAAAGAATTATTTCCGATGACCCGGATTACCAGATGCCTAAACCGGAGTCTCATTTCGGACTGTTGAACGAGCAGGAAAAAGCGCTGGTAAAAAAATGGATCGTGCAGGGTGCCCGTTATGAAAAACACTGGGCCTTCGAAACGCCCGTAAAAGCACCACTGCCGGAGATTAAAAATAAAAGCTGGCCGCGCGATCCTATAGACCATTTTACGCTCCATTCAATGGAACAGAAAGGATTAACGCCTAATGAAGAATCTGATAAGGAAAGGCTTTTAAAAAGACTATCTCTGGACCTGACGGGGTTGCCGCCTTCCGACAGCCTGATGCAGGCTTTTTCCAGGGATAATTCGGCGCAGGCCTATGAACATACAGTGGATGCCCTCCTCGCTTCTAAAGGATATGGAGAGAAAATGGCATTACCCTGGCTCGACCTTGCACGTTATGCTGATTCGTATGGCTACCAGGATGATAATATCCGCACACAATGGCCCTGGAGAGACTGGGTGATCAGTGCATTTAACCGTAACATCCCCTATGATCAATTTATTACCTGGCAACTCGCGGGAGATCTGCTTCCAAACGCTACCACAGAACAAAAGCTGGCTACAGCCTTTTTAAGAAATCAAAAGTATACCGAAGAAGGAGGTGTTGTACCTGAAGAATACAGAATAGAATATGTGCTGGATAAAACAAAGACTTTCGGCAAGGGTATCCTGGGTGTTACCATCGAATGCGCACAGTGCCACGACCATAAGTATGATCCCTTTAGCCAGAAAGATTTCTACAGGCTCTTTGCATTCTTTAATAATAGTAAGGAGGAAGGTTATGAGGGTGATGTTAGTACCTCAAAGCCCGCCAAGACGCCATTTATGGTGATATCCCCGGCCGAAATTAAGGACCTCGTATCCTTTATTAATTACAAAGACACCGGGCGGTTGATGGTGTCCGTTATGCAGGAGCGGGATACTACCCGTAAAACTTTTGTACTGGACAGAGGAGTATACGACAAACCTGCTGCAGAAGTATACGCAGCTGCATTGCCGGCAGTCATGGATTTTGACAGCACCAGGTATTCCCGCAACAGACTGGGGCTGGCTAAGTGGACCACCAACCCTAAAAATCCGCTTACCGCAAGAGTCTTTGTCAATCATCTCTGGCAAGATTTTTTCGGTAGAGGGATGGTAAAAACAAGTGGCGATTTCGGCATGCAGGGTGAATTGCCCTCACACCCTGAATTGCTGGACTGGCTGGCCATTGATTTTATAGAGCACGGTTGGGATATTAAACGCCTGGTCCGTAGTATAGTGCTGAGTGCTACCTACCGGCAGTCGTCCAAAACGACCAGGCCAAAACTAAAGACAGATCCTGAAAATATATGGCTTTCTCATGGTCCGCGCCTGCGATTGCCTGCTGAATTGATAAGGGACCTTGTTCTGTCCAGCAGCGGACTGCTGGTGCAGGAATTGGGTGGCCCAAGTGTAAAGCCCTATCAGCCAAAAGGATTATGGGAAGGATCAACATCAGGCAGAGGTGTTTTAGCTAATTACCATCAGGATCACGAAGAAAAATTGTACCGGAGAGGAATGTATACGTTTATTAAATTAACAGTGCCTCCTCCTTCCATGATCATTTTTGATGCAAGTAACAGAGACCAGTGTGAAGTAAAAAGATCTTCCACCAATACTCCTCTTCAGGCGCTCGTGATGATGAATGACCCCCTGGTGCTGGAAGCTTCAAGAGTTTTATCCGAACGGCTGCTGTTTGCAGACCCGGATGGTGAGAAGGGTATTCAGACTGCTTTTCGACGCATCGTTTGCCGTTCGGCATCTCCAAAAGAACTCACCGTTCTACGGGAGTATTATCAGGAACAACTTCAATTGTTTAAAAGCAAGAAACTAGACCACCGCCTAATGATCAAACTGGGCGAATATCCACATGTTCAAACTACAGATCCTGATGTAACGGCCGCATTAATGAAAACAATCAATACCATTTATAATATGGAGGAGACCATTACCAAATCATAAGTTATGGATAAAGATATTGTTGAACACCGGTTAAATATGAACCGTCGCAGGTTTCTTTCGCGCATGAGCATGGGCGTGGGAAGTGTTGCACTTGGATCTCTGCTGATTCCGGATCTGTTTACAGGAAAGGCGGAAGAAACAATCATGGCGGGTCTGCCTCATTTTGCGCCGAAAGCCAAACGGGTAATTTATCTTTTTCAGAATGGGGCACCTTCTCAGCTCGACCTTTTTGATTACAAACCGATGCTTCAGAAAATGCATGGAGAAGACCTGCCAGCTTCTATCCGCAAAGGGCAGCGGCTGACCGGCATGACCGCAGACCAGAAAAAATTTCCGCTTGCGGGAACGGCATTTAATTTTCAGCAGCATGGACAATCACGGGCATGGATAAGCGATGCCTTACCGTACACGGCGGGGATCGCAGACGAATTGTGTTTTGTTAAGAGCATGCACACCGAAGCGATCAATCATGATCCTGCACTTACTTTTTTTCAGACGGGTGCCCAGGTGGGCAATCGCCCGAGTTTGGGTGCATGGCTTAGTTACGGACTGGGAAGTGAAAATAAAAACCTGCCTGCTTTTTGTGTGTTGTTGTCCCGTGGAATGGGGAATGGCCAGGGGGTATATTCAAAACTATGGACCAATGGTTTTTTAGATTCAGTACATCAGGGTGTTCAGTTCAGCAGCGGTGAGCATCCTGTTTTGTATCTGAATAATCCTGACGGCATTGATAAAACCGACAGGAAAAGAATGCTCGACAAGCTGGCGCTTCTTAATGAAGAAAACTACCAGGATTTTGGAGATCCCGAGATCAGTGCCAAAATTCAACAATATGAAATGGCATTCAGAATGCAGACCGCTGTGCCTGATGTAACAGATCTCAGCAAAGAACCCGAATCCATTATTAAATTATACGGATCAGACTGCGTGGTACCGGGAACCTATGCTGCAAATTGTTTGCTGGCGCGAAAGCTTTCTGAAAATGGCGTACGGTTTGTTCAATTATACCACCAGGGTTGGGATGCGCATAATAATTTACCCTCAGAGCTTAAAGGTCAGTGTCTGGATACGGACCAGTCCTCCGCAGCGCTCGTAAAAGACTTAAAACAAAGAGGACTGCTCGATGAAACACTCGTTATATGGGGTGGCGAATTCGGCCGCACCAATTATTGTCAGGGAGCACTATCCAAAGAAAATTACGGACGTGACCACCATCCCCGAAGCTTTACTATCTGGATGGCTGGCGGAGGTATTAAGCCCGGAATGGTATATGGAGAAACGGATGAGTTCGGATACAATGTGGTAAAGGATCCGGTGCATGTGCACGATTTTCAGGCAACAGCATTACACCTGATGGGACTGGATCATGAAAAATTAATATTCAAGCATCTCGGAAGACGGTATCGATTGACCGATGTTGCAGGTACCGTAGTAAAAGATATTCTCGCCTGATGACTGCAAAAAAGATCCTGTTTAACGCGCTTATTCCGCTGAATATCCTGCTGTTATTTTTTATAGTTTTTGAACACCGCCTCGTTATTCCGCTTCCCCTCCAGGTTTTCGGTCGTATGCATCCGGTGATGCTGCATTTTCCAATCGTTTTGTTGATCTTAGTGGCTGGTTTATTAGTATTTATTCCCAAAGCAAAATGGAATCAGGACCTTTTTTCCGGAGCCCTGGATTATCTGATTCTTTTCGCAGCGCTGACTGCAGTCATCACTGCACTGATGGGCATTCTGCTTTCTATTGGCGGAGATTATCAGTCCGGCCTTATTAACTGGCATAAATGGACAGGAATTGCCGTCCCTTTTATATTGTTTCTGATCTGTATGTTCCGTGCGGAGTTGTACAAGCATCTTGTTGTATTTAAAACTATTGCTGCAACCTCCTGTGCGCTGATTATGATTGCCGGTCATTTTGGAGGTGAGCTCACCCATGGCGAGCATTTCGTGCTGGGTCCCCTGCAAAAAGAGAAAGAAAATAAGAGGCCTCCCTTTGACGATGCATTCATTTTTGCAGATTTGGTGCAACCTATAATCGAGGAGAAATGTTTGTCCTGCCACAATACTTCCAAAGCAAAAGGACAGTTCATTATGGAGACAAAAGAATTATTATTAAAAGGAGGCAAAGCGGGAAAGCCCTGGGATACCACCAAAACGGATCTCGGCATCATGATCAGGAGAATTCATCTTCCTGAAGAACAAAAAAAACACATGCCTCCGGCAGGCAAGCCGCAGCTGACAATAGAAGAGATGGCTATAATGGAAAACTGGGTTCGCAAAGGTGCTGATTTCACTAAAAAACTAATTGAATTATCGCCGTCGGATACTTTATACATGATTGCAAGAAAAACATTCGGTTCAGGAGCGGAAGAGGTATTTAATTTTGCGCCGGCAGATAATAAAGAGATCAGCCGGTTGTCGAACAGCAACAGGGTAATTAGTTCAGTGGCTGACGGATCACCGGCAATAACTGTTGATTTTTTTAATGCAAAGAGTTTTTCCGGAAAGGCCGTTGAGGAATTACTCCCACTAAAAAATAATATTACGGAAATTAATTTTTCCAATATGCCTTTCGGCGATAAACAGTTGCCGCTGCTAAATCAATTTAAGGAATTAAGGAAACTCAATTTAAATGCTACAGCCATTACCGGAGCGTATTTAACGGAGCTCAGTTCACTTCCGGCACTTAAATCACTTTCGGTAGCGAGTACTGCCATCACTCCCGACCGTATTTTAAGTATGGGTAATTTTCCTTCTCTGCAGTTGGTTTATTTATGGAATACCGCAATTACGCAAACGGACCTGAGCAGGCTCGAAAAACAACACCGCAAAGTTATTTTTAACCGGGGATTTGACGGAGACAGTACAGTAATACGCCTGAGCCCTCCGTTGCTGATAGCAGAAACGGAAATGTTCAGAATGTCTTTACCGGTTAGTATTAAGCACTTCATTAAAGGAGCAACTATACGGTATACCCTGGATGGAACAGACCCGGATAGTGTGCGATCACCGGAATATAGTCAGCCACTGCAGCTCAGGAATAATACCATGCTCAGGGCAAAGGCATTTAAAAAAGGATGGTACAATAGTGATATTGTCCGGCATTATTATTTTAAACAGACTTATCTTCCGGATAGCGCATTGCTTATCAGCGGTCCTCCTGCACATAAAGAATTTAAGGATGGGCGGTTACTTATTGATAACGACAAAAGTGAGATTAATTTTTCCAGTGGAAAATGGGTACAATTTTCCGGCAAGCCAATGGAATGTCTGCTGTTTTTTAATAAACCTGTCAGGGCTACCAATATTACATTAAGTATTTTGAAGGATATTAGTGCGGCCATTATGCCTCCTTCGAAAGTGGAAGTCTGGTGTGGCAGGGATAAGGCTCATCTCCGGCTTTTAAAAACCGTAACTCCTCTCCAACCCATGAAAATGGACTTCCGGGAAATTCTTTCTGTCGAATGTAATTTTCCTCCTTCTGAAAATAAAGTATTTAAAATTGTAGTCTGGCCGTTGAAAAAACTTCCGGACTGGCACCAGAACAAAGGCAATGATGGAAAAGTATTTATGGATGAAATATTTGTGAATTAATAATCACTGACCTGAGCCTCAGGAACTATACCATTGAAAGTATGATCTCCTGTCTAAGGTGGCATTATTCGCTGCAGGACACCGCAGGAACTATGCGACTGGAAGTATGATCCTGATTACAGGTACTGCTGTCGTAGGTAAAATCTACTAAGCAAGCGCGCAATAGTTACCTCGTTTTAATTATACTGATTACTTTCTGGTACGCGCCGTTCTGAAGTCGCAGAAAATAACTGCCCGCAGAAAGTCCGTCGTTACCCACCTGTATGGTATAGGTCCCTTCATCGTATTGCCTCTTTGTAAATACTTTTACTACACGTCCCATGACATCGATCTGCTGGAGTATCGTAAATCCCTGACGGATTTTAAATTCAATAGTGCCATTCGCCGTATATGGATTGGGCCACATTTTTAAAACCAGACCATCAGACTTATTGTTATTGTCGTCTATATCGTCCGGCAATCCGCAGGGTGCACCCCTGAGTATGGGCAGCGACTGGTAATCTTTTAACAACAGCTGGTTAATAACGGACTGTTCCACACAAAACCATTTTTCCATGACAGAGGCATACACGCTCCTGAAGTCATATTGAAAAGGAACATTCATATTGATATCGATCTCTGCTGGAATATCGGGACTCTTTCCTAAAATTCCTTTTTTCACATGTTTACCAAATAGTAATAAAGGTGCAGCGGCTCCGTGGTCTGTGCCGGTGCTGGCATTTGATTTTATCCTTCGGCCAAATTCTGAAAAGGTCATGCCCATTACCCTTTCATCGAGCTGCAACTGTTCCAGATCGTTCTGAAACGCGGCTACCGATGAGGAAAGATCTTTCATAAGTTTCCCGTGGTTTCCTGTGGTGGTATCACCGGTGTTGACTTGTTTTTTATGTGTGTCAAAACCGCCGATTCGCACGGTATACACCCGTGTTTTTAATCCTCCGGCAATTAATCTTGCTACAATCTGCAATTGATGCGCGAGATGATTATCGGGATAACTTGCTTTGTTGGATGCGCTTAAATAGGCAGTACGGATTACTTCTGAATAGGTTTTTGTTTTTTCAGTTATGGTTCTCAGATAATGCAATTCTTTATTGGCAGAAACGGTATCCAGTGCATAGTCTGAAAAAGGATTTGAGAACGTATAAATATTATCCGGATCAGTGATCGCCATAGCCATCGAAAGAATTGGACCCTGAACGGAAAGCGTGGCAACATTATTAATTTCTATTGCCAGGGGGTCCGGCATCCCGGAGCTGGGATAGGCATCAGGGTATCCGGGATATTCTGTTTCGATATACCTGCCCATCCATCCGGTCTTTGCTCTTTTGTTGCGGTCTTCCGTGTCGTCTCCGGTCATCCAGATATCGGTGGACCGGAAATGAGAGAAATTTTGGTTCTCATATCCCACAGATTGAACGATGGATAATTTTCCGTCATTGTACATATTCTGCATGTCGGTCATTGCGGGATGCAGACCGGATTTATCAGATCCGTCCAGTCTGAGTACTTTACTCTGTGGGATAGCCACATTGGTGCGGGCATTGTAATAATTAGCGTACATGTCCAGTGGAACCACCATATTAAGGCCGTCATTGCCGCCTGCGAGCTGAACAAGAACAAGTATATGATCGTTAGAGGCTGCTGTATGTAACAGAGAGGTGATCGCATCGGAAGGTGACGCTGCGTGTGCGCTAAAAGAAAAGCCACCCAGCAGCCCCGGAAGCGTTACTGCGGCGGGCATTGTATTTCTGAAAAAGGTTCGTCTGTTCATGGGCGTGATTTTACACAGGTGGATACTAACAAAGATGGTACTCCGGCAGGTTCATAATGAACTTCAGCATGCTGCCTACCGAACTGTTGATAACCGTGAGGTCATTTGCATTCCAGATAGTGGTCCAAACATTATTATCGTTGGTGTGGTTTAGTAAGAAGTTGTTTTTTACATAGGTTTTGCCATTATCCGACAATGGATACCGGAGCATGATTCCGGAAATATCATTTATTAGCTGATCCGGGTTGGCAGGATCTGACGACTGATCGGCAAATAGCTTTAGATTCACGAGATTATCGGCTATAAGTTTATCTGTGAAAGAGGCCCGTTTAGGCAGTGTATTACTGTTCACCCACAGTTCATAAAACATTGGATCCTGGTAGTACGAAGACCATCCCGATACATCTGGTGGCTGAAAAAGATCCTGCTGCATTTCTGCGGCTTTGGAGTAGATCTTCTGAAACAGCGGATATCCGTTTACGTAATCAGTATAAGGAGCATAGCTGATATTTAATTCGCGCATGGCACCAACAATAAAATCAATTGGGCTTTTTACCTGGCAGGCCTGGTTCATTCTATCGAAAAAGTGCTCACTTTTAAATAGCGCTTCCAGGACCGGCTTTAATTCGTAATTATTATTTTTAAGAATATCGGCCAGAGGTAAAATAACGGCTGTTTCCGTGTCTTCATCGATCTGATAATATACAAACCAACGGTATAATTTCCGGCAGATGTAGCGGGCACATTCAGTAGTGGAGAAGATCATCTCTATGAACTGGTCTACCTCCTGCAACCCGTTGCTATTGCCGTTTATGGTTGTGCCGTTATAAAAAGATGAAAATGATTTGGAAGAGGTATCGTGTTTTTCGGTATCCAGGTAGGAGGTCATGGTATCTCCGTCTATACGCCATCCGGTCAGCACTTTTGCAGCCTCGATCACATCGGATTCGGTATACAAAGAATCGTTTCCCTTGCCCACGGTGAATAATTCCTGTAACTCACGCGCGTAATTTTCATCGGGAGCACGTTTTGAATTCAGGTAACCATTCAAATGGATCAGCATTGCCGGATCTGTAGTTATTTTTTTAGTGAGTTCTTTTATATTTCCCAGTACATTATTTCTCAGCAACTCATGATGCCGGTAGAGGTGTGTTGAATTGTCCACTTCTTCGCGCTGGACAGAAAAGTGATGGTGCAGAAACAATAACATTTTTTCGCCAATGCTCCTGGATTGATTTAGCATTATACCACACCACCAGTTCCTCAGGCTGTCTATACGGGCACGGTTGACCAGGGAGCGCATACCCGGATCCGGCAATTTATTAAAATCGTTGATCCAGGTTTGTCCGACCACTACTCCCGGATCATCGAAGGATCCTGTTGCATCGGTAAGTAACCCGTATTCCCTTACCGGAGGAGAAACGGTTGCAACCGTATTAAGAAGTTCATTTACCGAATCGTTGCAGGAAAGGGATAGAAAATAATCACCATCCGATTTTTTTGCACCGAACAGTGTGCGTTTCAACAGATGTCTTACCTCATTACTGGTCCAGTTGCCCGAATAAGCAGTCAGCCCGCTTTGTAGATTTCTGGTGGTGCTACCGCCCGGATATCCTGTCCGTTTAAAAAATGATCTTCTGTTCATAGAATTGGATTTAGTTCCTGATCAGCAGGAAGGTTCCCTTTTTTATCAGTGGCTGGTTTTTTAAAGTAGTGTAGCTGATCACATACACATAACCTCCCGTAGGCTGCGGTTTATTTTTATAGATTCCATTCCACCGGTTACTTATGGAATTGCTTTGAAAAATAACCTCGCCGTAGCGGTTGAACAGCTGCATGGAAAACGTCAGCTGCGATTTCCCGGCAGCGCCGAAATAATCATTTTTACCATCACCATTTGGTGTAAAGGCATTAGGCACCACCAGTGTATCTGCATTGATTAAATGTGCAGACTCACAATTGGTGGTGATGATCCTGTATTTAGAGATAGCCGAATCATAGCCACAAGCATCTTTCAGGGTATCTGTGATCTGCGTAAAGGCAACGCCAGGACAAACGATCGTATCGGTCCACACGGTATCCGGCAATTTGCATTTAATAATACCAAAGTCGGCATCGCCTTTTCCTTTGATGAAATCACCATTTTCTGATTCGGTGTCCCCGGCAAAATAATATTCTTTAAGTGCCGGCTGAAAGGCCATTGCGTGCAGGTTGTCGTTCTTTTTTCCTCCGATATTCTTTTTCCACTGAATATGACCGATATAGTTAAGTTTGAGGATCCAGTAATCTCCTTGTCCTTTTGGATCATCCACATCAATATCTTCAGAATACGAAACACCCCCTACCAGGTAGCCGCCATCGCTATCGTTTATAATTGTATTGGCAAATTCAGCATCTGTGCCGCCGGCGGTCTGCTGCCATTTTAAATTTCCATTAAGGTCTACATTTAAGATCCAGAAATCCTGGCTTCCTTTTGCTCCGGATACATTCCCGTCATTCGAAGTAGTATACCCTGCCATCGTTAATGTATTATTAGTACCTGCAGCTATGGAATAGGCGACATCATTTTGTGTGCCTCCGTATATTTTACTGAACAGCTTATTGCCACTGAGGTCTGTGGCCAACAGCCATACATCGTAATTTTTTTGATTTACCGGAATATCGCCATCTGTGGAGTTGGCATAGCCCGTCACATAAATTTTATTGTTAACGACCTGTATATTCATCAGCTCATCATTTCTGCTTCCTCCAAAACAGCGGGTCCATAACTTATTTCCGGCAGGATCTATTTTTAATAAAAGGCCATCAGTGTATCCTGCGGTACCATGGTTGCCGGTAATATCCCCGTCATTGGAGGAGGTGGAGGCGGCAATAAGATAATTGCCGTCGCTGAGTGCATAGATCGTATTGCCAACATCTAGTCCGGTGCCACCATATCTTTTCTGCCACTGCAGCTGTCCGGAAGGAGTAAGTTTCAGCACCCATATATCCCTGGTGCTTCCATAACCTGCAACCACATCTCCATCGGCAGAGTTGGTTTCGCCTAATACCAGGTAACCGCCATCAGCGGTCTGTACAATGTCCTTTGCAGTTTCGTAGCCGGTACCTCCAAAAGATTGTTCCCAGAGGATAGAACCGCATTTATTGAGCTTTACCACCCAGAGATCCCAGTAGTCGCGGCCGGAATGATGCCTGATATCTCCGTTCTTTGAATCGGTGAAGCCGGCAACGATTGTTCCGCCGTCCGTAGTGCATTTAATAGTATAGGGAATCTCTGATGCTGAACCGCCAAATTGCTTTATCCATTGAACAGGGGGAAACTGTGCGGCAAGCGTGCCGTTTAGAAACAGGCATGCAGCTGAAACAAGTATATTTATACAGTTGGTGTATTTCACAAGGTGGATATGTAACGGATTTCGGGGCTACTAATTGCAATAACTATGCTATAGTATTAAAAATGATCATGTTTTTTCCCTGAAAATTTACGAGGAGATCTGTGGAAATACTATGAACGCCCGGGGTATTTACTAGTTCTATTTTTTTACTATTTTTTGTTTTGTAAAGACCTACACCATCTGAATCCATCAGATAGGGAAAATACATTCCGGATGTCAGCCCTGCCACATTATTAATAGTGACCGTGTTGGCTCCTGCTTTCTAATTAAAGGGAAGGACCCTCATTAATTTTCCATTAAGATCGTAAAGGCGTACACTTCCTTTTTATCTTCACTCATCCATTCTACGGAAATTTTCTAATTCATTTCTTCTTAAATTGAACGATGAAGCATACCTATTTCAACCCGGCGTGGAAGTTCGTGTCAGTGATATTGATTTTACTTTGTTATTATTTGCCGGTAACCGGGCAGAAGGCCGTCACCCTTCCAGCTGCTGTCGGACCTGTGCCTACCGCGGAGCAACTTGCCTGGCAGGAAATGGAATTAAATGCTTTTATTCATTTCACCACGAACACCTTTACCGGAAAGGAATGGGGTTTTGGGGATGAGCGTCCGGAAATTTTTAATCCTTCAGCTACAGATGTGGACCAATGGGTAAGCACCTTGAAAGCAGCAGGTTTTAAAATGGTTATTCTTACCTGTAAACATCATGATGGATTCTGCCTGTGGCCCAGTAAATACACGGATCACTCTATTAAAAACAGCCCTTATAAAAATGGCAAAGGCGATCTTGTTAAGGAAGTATCGGAAGCGTGTAAAAAATATAAGATTAAATTTGGCGTATACCTGTCACCGTGGGACAGGAACCAGGCTTCTTATGGAAAACCGGAGTACCTCACCTATTACAGAAATCAACTAAAAGAATTATTTTCTGATTATGGTCCGGTAACTGAAATGTGGTTTGATGGCGCAAATGGAGGAGACGGATATTATGGTGGAGCGAATGAAAAACGGAGTATAGACGCAAAAAGGTATTACGACTGGCCAACCACTTTAAAGCTGGTGCGTTCCTTTGCACCTGAAGTGATCTTCTTCAGTGATGCCGGTCCGGGTGTTCGCTGGGTAGGCAATGAAAATGCAGTGGCAGGTGAAACCAACTGGAATACAATATCAATGGATACGATGTATGCCGGGAAACCGGGAATAGGAACGATCCTGCAAACAGGCTCGCCCGATGGGAAATCCTGGATACCTGCCGAATGCGACGTTTCTATCCGTCGGGGATGGTTTTACCATGCCGCAGAAGATTCACTGGTAAAAACGGCTGAACAGCTATTCAAAATTTATCTTACTTCTGTGGGACGTGGTTCTACGTTGTTATTAAATGTTCCTCCTGATAAAGAAGGTAAGTTTCATGCGCAGGATATCGCATCGCTTCAGGGGTTCAGGAAACTACTGGATAAGGAATTTGCAAACAATCTGGCCCGCTCCTCTAAAGCCACTTCCACTACTTACCGAGGATCATTGAAAGAATATTCGGCATACAACTGCACCGATAGTAATAAAAATACCTACTGGGCTACTGATGATGCCATCACCGCAGGCTCAGTGGAAATTCAACTTCCTGCTGCCTGCACCGTAAAGTATGTGGTACTGCAGGAGTATATTAAACTTGGCCAGCGCGTCAGTTCCTTTGTTGTCTCTGCATGGATCGATGGCCGTTGGAATACCATAGCAGAAGGAACTACAATAGGTTATAAGAGAATACTGGAGATCCCTTCCATTAAAACAGATAAAATAAAATTGGAGATCAGAGAGGCAAAAGGCTGCCCGCTGATCTCCGGCATCGAAGTATATTAAACATGGTCTTCCAATGAAACAAACAGGTTTTTTAATTATTCTTTATTTTTTTTCTACTGCCGTTCCTGCACAGTTTATGAAAGCAACACCTCCTGTTGCCCAAAAGAAAGAACACTGGCGTACTGTGCAGCGCGACAGTGTTGCCGATAATTATTACTGGATGTATGATTATTTTGGTAAAGGGCCAGACAGCTCTGCTGCAGTAGAGTACCTGAAAGCCGAGAATAATTATTTTGATACGGTGATGAGCGCAACGAAGCACCTGCAGCAGGCATTGTATGTAGAAATGAAGGCAAGGATAAAAGAAAAAGATCAGACGGCACCGGTATTTAAAAATGGATATTATTATTATACCCGCACAGACGAGGGAGAGCAATATTATAAGTACTGCCGCAAAAAAGGGAACCTTAACGCAAAGGAAGAAATACTGCTGGACGTGGATAAGCTCTCGAAGGGGTATGCTTATTTTGATGTAAAGAGCCCTCAGGTCAGCGAAGACAATAAAACGCTTATGTATGCTGTGGATGATGTAAGCAGAAGACAGTATAAGGTGCTGTTTAAAGATCTTTCTACCGGCAGATCGTTATCAGACACTATTTACAACACCGAAGGGAATCAGTGCTGGGCCAACGACAATAAAACCATTTTTTATATATCCAATAACCCGGTTACATTACTGATGGAAAAAATTGTGCGGCATACCATCGGAGCCAACCCCAAAACCGATAGCGTAGTATATGAAGAAAAGGATAAATCCAATTTTATAACGGTATATAAAAGTAAGAACGCTAAACATATTATTATATCATCCGTTTCTACAACTTCTTCTGAAATAAGAATGATCAGTGCAGGTAAACCCTATAGTGCTTTCTGGATTTTTCAACCACGGATGAAAAATGTACTCTACCAGATATTCCCCCTGAATAATAAATTTTTAATTCTTACCAATAAAGACAGTGCTCTGAATTACAGGCTGATGGAATGTCCGTTAAATGAAACAGGGGTGGCCGGATGGAAAACCGTAGTTGCGCACAGAGACAGTGTATTAATTCAGGATGTAGAAGAATTTGGTAAATTTTTTGTGCTCCTTGAACGCAGGAACGGGTTGGTCAACATCCGCGTCAGAACGATCAAAACCAACAGGGATCACTATCTTCACTTTGATGATCCTGCCTACTCGGTTGAATTCAACCCCAGCCCTGGTTTTAAAGGAACTGTACTCAACTATAAATATTCTTCCCTGGTGACACCCACATCCGATTTTGCTTTCAATATGCAGGATCAGGTGCAAACATTATTAAAAAAGCAGGTATTGCCGGATGGGTACAAC
>JAYUXA010000193.1:0-3203 GCA_043753245.1 Chitinophagaceae bacterium | reverse complement strand
TGATCCCTCCGTTGCCCTCACCACCGATCACCGCATCAACCTCCTTCATTCTTTTGACCACATTCACTTCTCCTACTGCCGATGGAAAATAGGTTCCGCCATGTTTAATCGTTATGTCCTTCAGTGCTTTGGTGCTGCTCATATTGCTGACGGTATTGCCCGGTCTTTGCCCAAGTACATAATCGGCAACGGCCACCAGCGTATATTCTTCGCCAAACATACTTCCATCTTCACAAACAAAACAAAGACGGTCAACATCAGGATCAACTGCAATTCCAAGATCAGCCTTATGTTTTCGCACTGCTGCACTTAAGGCAGAGAGATTTTCCGGTAGAGGTTCCGGATTGTGCGCAAATCTGCCATCTACCTCTCCATTTATAAGTATTACCTCTTCCACTCCCAGTGCTTTCAGTAATGCCGGCACAAACAAAGCACCGGTAGAATTGATCACATCGACTACTACCTTATAATTTTTCTTTTGGATATTTTCTGCCTGAACAATAGGGTAACGGAGAATGGCGTCAATATGTTTTTGAAGATAAGTATCGTTTGTTTGATAAGTACCCAGTTTTTCTACCGGGCAGAAGATAAAATCCTCTTTTTCAGCTTTTTCCAATACCAACGCACCATCTGCTGCGCTGATAAATTCACCTTCGCTGTTCAATAATTTTAAAGCATTCCACTCGCGGGGGTTATGGCTGGCAGTGATGATAATTCCTCCGGCAGCTTTTTCTTTTACCACAGCGATTTCTACAGTAGGCGTTGTGGATAAACCGATATCCACGATATTAAAACCAAGGCTCATAAGGGTACTCACTACCAGATCCTGCACCACCGGGCCACTTATCCGGCCGTCCCTTCCCACTACGACCGTCCTGTTTTTGGTATGGTCTGCCAGCCAGCTTCCAAAGGCCGCAGAAAAACGAACAATGTCAAGGGGAGTTAAGTTATCTCCGGTTCTTCCGCCTATCGTTCCCCGAATCCCTGAAATGCTTTTTATCAATGCCACTTTTACCCTGTTTAGTAACTACAAAAATAATGGTTTGATTTCATTGGCGTTCATATTCTAGCACTACTTTTGCAAATTAGCAGGGGCACCTGCTTTCATCGTGCGTAAGATTGCTTAGCTTACATCATTCATAAACGTGTAAATGGCCGAAATTTTATTGATCCTGGGGTTGATCCTATTGAATGGCTTATTTTCAATGGCGGAGATCGCACTTGTCTCCGCACGTAAAGCCAGGCTCGAAGCACAGGCCAACAGGGGCGATAAAAGGGCCCGCGAAGCACTGGATCTGTCCAATCATCCCGATACTTTTCTTTCCACTGTGCAGATCGGCATTACGCTTATCGGTATCCTTACCGGTATATTATCGGGCGAAAAGCTGAAGTCCGATTTCGTTGAATTCATTAATCGTTTCGATTCACTGCGTTTATACAGCAGCGGTATAGCCACCGGTGTAATCGTGATTATCATCACCTATTTTTCAATGGTGCTGGGTGAGTTGGTTCCCAAGCGGATCGGTCTGGCCCGGCCGGAAACGATCTCTAAATTATTTGCAAAACCGATGCGCCTCCTCAGCATCGCCACGCATCCATTTATCTGGCTGCTCACGAAATCAACGTTTGTTATCGTACGGCTGCTTAATATCAAAACAAAGGATAACCAGGTAACAGAAGAAGAAATTAAGGCGATCATCAGCGAAGGAACCGAGCAGGGAACCATTGAAGAGGCAGAACAGGAAATTATTGAACGGGTATTTCACCTGGGAGACCGTACCATTACTTCACTGATGACCCATCGCAGTGATATGATATGGTTTGATATTAATGACAATGAGGCTGCGGTGAAAGCGAAAATTTTACAGGACCCGCATTCTGTGTATCCTATCTGTGAAGGACAGATCGATAATATCAAGGGAGTGGTGTCTATTAAAGATCTGTACATCGCCAATAATTTATCGCGCTTTGACGATCTGATGCAACCTCCTCTGTATGTTCCGGAAAATAATACGGCATACCAGGTACTGGAAAAATATAAACAGTCCAAAATACATTCCTGCTTTATCATTGATGAATATGGCAGTCTTCTGGGAATGATCACCCTTAATGATATCCTTGAGGCGATCATAGGTGATCTTCCCGAACAGCATATGGATGCCTATGAAATCACCGAGCGCGAAGACGGATCCTATCTTGTTGACGCCCAGATCCCGTTTTACGATTTTCTCAGCCGCTTTGAAAAAACAGAATGGATGAATGAGGGAGAACAGGAATTCGATACCCTGGCCGGTTTTATTCTTCATCAGCTAAAACGTATTCCGCATACCGGAGAGAAATTCCACTGGGAAGGTTTCGGGATCGAGATCATCGATATGGACGCACAACGTATAGACAAAGTGCTGGTTAATATCTCCCAGGCGATCAAGGAAAACATGGAATAAATAAACTGGATTTAATGAAAAATTATCTGGCTGCAATACTATTGCTCCTGTCATTGTATACGTATGCACAGGACATTCAAAACAATCCCGGCTCCTCGCATGGCAATAAATTTGAACAACTCGGTACCATCCTGCCTACACCCAATACCACCAGAACTGCCAGTGGCGCACCGGGAGCTGCTTACTGGCAACAGCGCGCAGACTACGATATCAAATGTGTGCTCGATGAAAAAAAGCTGGTGCTTACCGGAAGTGAAACCATTACTTACTTCAATAATTCTCCGGATCTGCTAAGCTATCTGTGGTTGCAGCTGGATGAGAATCAACACAGCTCCGTGAACAATGCGAATTACCAGTACTCCACAGGTATTCCTGCGCAGCTGGATAAAAATCAAATCAGCAAATGGAATGAAGCGCAAACCGATAACCATCTGGGCGATCAGATTACCAGGGTTGCCGATGGTTCCGGAAAACAATTATCGTTTACGATTAATAAAACGATGATGCGGGTAGATCTGCCTGCCGCGATCAAACCTGGTGAAAAGTTTGTACTGAACATTAATTGGAACTACCGCATCACCAACAGGCTTGAATATGGTGGCAGAGGTGGTTATGAATATTTTCCGGAGGATGGAAATAAATTATTTACAATAACCCAATGGTACCCCCGGCTTTGCGTGTACAGTGATTTTCAGGGCTGGCAGAACCATCAGTTTGCAGGAAAAGAATTCGCCCTGGGTTTTGGAAATTTTAAAGTGC
>JAYUXA010000192.1:0-3205 GCA_043753245.1 Chitinophagaceae bacterium | reverse complement strand
GCGTGTTCAGTATGGGATTTGTTCCTGGTTCGGTAGGCATTGGTCTGGAAGGGCGGTTTGCTGAATGGGCAGGCAATTTACTTCCATTTGATAAACCTATCGTGCTGGTTACGAAAAAAGGACAGGAACAGGAAACTATCATCCGGCTCGCCCGGGTCGGTTTTTCCAGGATCGAAGGATACCTGGAAGGCGGTTATGAGGCGTGGGTAAGCGCAGGTGAACCGATTGATATGATCATTGATGTGGAAGCAGATGAAATGGTGATGGACATTCCTTACGATGAGAAAATGGTGATCATCGATGTACGACGGGAAGCTGAATTTGGAGATGGGCATGTACTGGACGCGGTGAATATTCCTCTTGACGAATTAACTGATCCGGCAGCGATGGCCAATTTTGAGGACAATCACAATATTTACGTGCATTGTGGCGGTGGCTACCGCAGTGTGATCGCCGCTTCATTAATGAAACGTCAGGGTATTCACAATCTTCGTAATGTAGCGGGAGGCTGGGATAAGATAAAAGAACAGAAGTCCGTAAAGATTGTAAAAGAAAACAGTGTGCTGAATTAAAGTTCATCATCTGCCAGAAAAAAAATGTTAAGGGTGCATCGACAGCAAAAACTGCTGTCTTCTTATTTCCACCTACGGTATAAGTGAATGCCGCATTAACAGCAAAACTTCTGGCTTCTCATCCTGAGAGCTACTATTTTTAAAACCTGGATTTACGAATTAACAGGTGGTGGTTTTTCACCGATCCACAATGGAGTATATTCCAGTTTCCATTCTTTTTTCCAGCGGCGATGGCTCCATAACCACATCTCCGGATGTTCTCTTATGCTCTTTTCGAGATAACGTGCATACCGTCTTGTAAGTTCTCCCTCCGGCAGGGAAGCCGGCTCTTCAGAGCATAATTCATATTTAACAATGTAGTGGCCTCGTTTTATTTTAAATATTTCTCCAAAAAATACCGGCAAATTACCTGCTACAGCTCCTCTTTCAGGACCTCTTAAAAAAGGAGTTGGTCTGCCGAAAAAATTCAGCCAGTGGGCCCTGGTCACATCACCCGGGACCTGGTCTGCAATTAATGCGAGCAGGTATTGGGTATTTCTGAATGGAAGCAGGGAGGCCCGCAGGTTATTCGCAGGAAGAAGGTGATTACCCGATTTCGTTCTGATCTCGAGCATCAGTTTATCAAATATTTTATTCTTTATTTCGAGGTATACCATCAGCATCGGAAATGCGCTGGCGGCGCTGACCGCAATATTGGCCATCTCCCAATTAAAATTGTGGCCCAGGTGAAACTGGCAGGTATGTCCTTTATCGAATTGTTCCTGCAAGAGCGTACCATCGATCGAAAAATGTTTCCCGGCAAATTTCTCCCCGCCCGATAAAATTTTTAGCGTTTCGATAAAGTTGTCTGTAAAATTTTTATAAAACTGCTTCGCGATTTTAGTTCTTTCCCGATCCGTTTTTTCAGGAAATGCAATAAGAAGATTGTTTTTTACGACTGCACGTCTGTACCCGATTATATAATACAACAATGCGTATACGGCATCAGAAAAAATATACAGCAGACGCAAAGGCAACATGGATAATAAATACAATAAACCGCGTATAATAAAGTACATTATTTATGAATTGATCCAGTTCTTAGCTTCCTGCTCCACATGTGTCAGTTCTATTTTCACCTTGTATTTATTA
Source organism: Chitinophagaceae bacterium (assembly GCA_043753245.1). Classification (GTDB taxonomy): domain Bacteria; phylum Bacteroidota; class Bacteroidia; order Chitinophagales; family Chitinophagaceae; genus Flavitalea. The sequence continues at coordinate 1,502 of JAYUXA010000192.1, read as the reverse complement.
TGAAGATGCCTTGAAAGGCTGTCTGCCGCAAACACACTGCGGTGCTGCCCGCCTGTGCATCCAAAACTCACCTGCAGGTCGTTAAATCCCCTCTTTATATAGTCCTCTACGGAAATATCCACTACCGTAAACACGCTGTTCAAATATTCAGGCATGCGTGTCCGTTGCTCTAAAAAATCTTTAACGGGCTTATCCCTGCCCGTGAGCTTTTTATATTCCGTAAACCTGCCCGGATTCAGCAGGCCGCGACAATCGAATGTAAACCCTCCGCCATTGCCACTATGGTCTGCCGGAATTCCTTTTTTAAACGAAAAGCTATGGATGCGTACTACAAGTGGAGTTTGTTCTGTAGCCTGGATGGGTTGAAATCTGTTAACTACTTCTTCCGATACGATCAGATGCAGTAACCTGCTGAATTCCTGTAATTCTATCCCCGCATGTTTATGGCTGATGAACCAGCTCAGATTTTTTAATGCAAGCGGAATGCTGGTAAGAAAATGGGCCTTCCTTTCAAATAATCCCCTGAACCCATAAGCACCCAACACCTGTAAAAGCCTGATGAGCACATAACCATTGTACTGTGCAATAAATGCCGGACGGTCAACTTTGTACAACAGGTTCTCTTCCACACATCCGATATAATACTCCAGCAATTTGCTTTTCCATTCATCAGGAAGGTCTGCGCGCGCCTGCCATAAAAGCGAGGCCACATCGTATTGTAAGGCACCCTTCATACCTCCCTGATAATCTATAAAATAAACCTGGCCATCCCTGACCATTAAATTACGGCTCTGAAAATCCCGGAACATGAAGTATTTATGATCAGCAGCCGAAAGAAAACTGCTGAACTGGTCAAATTCTTCCAGCAGCTTTTCCTTGTCGTATGGAATCTGCAGGGTGTCAAGAAAATAATATTTAAAATAAAGCAGATCACTTAAGATAGCCTGCTTGCCAAAGTCTTTGCTCGTGATGCATTTACTGTAGTCCAATCCACTATCACCTTTGATCTGTAAATGCGCAAGCTGCAACAGGGAGGACTGAAACAATGCAAATACCTCCTCTGAAAAACCCTGTTCATCCAGTTTGTTTAATAGCGAGGTATCGCCAAAATCTTCCTGGATATAAATAGTCCGGTCTTCACTGACCGCAAGGATATGTGGAACCGGGGATCCGGATGCTCTGAAATGGCTGGTGAAATAAATGAACGTTTCATTTTCCCTGATATTTTTTCCATAAGTGACCACATATGAATTTTGTTCCGTATTGATCCGGAAGTAAATGCGGTCGCTGCCACTTTGGGGGATCTTTTCAATATCCCTGAGGGGAAGGCCTACCGAAACGGCGAACAATCTTTTGATGTCTTCTATTACCTGATTCATAAAGGAGGGTAAAAATAATACATTCTGCTAAGGATTGACCATCTTGCGCACTCCCGCCATCGTAGTATCGTCTTCTTCGTCATCATCGCTGCTCCTGACAATCGATTGCCGGAGGTCGGAGCG
>JAYUXA010000191.1:0-3213 GCA_043753245.1 Chitinophagaceae bacterium | reverse complement strand
ATATAAGGATATTGGTGATACTTTATTTATTGCCGAGAGAACAGTTACAAAACATGCGCAGAATATCTTTGAAAAAGTAGGTGTGTCTAATAAAGTGGTGTCTTAGCCGGAAACTCATTCAAAAGGTCGGTACAACCGGAAATGGTACAAAATATATCCTCCCTCCAAAGGGCTTGTAAAGGGCTTAAACGGCTTACAAAGAGCTTGCAAAGGGATTTTGGCAACCCTTCGGCGTCCATATATATCAACTAATTCTGCACTGGTAGATACCAGGCATTTTCCAGTATTTTCTTTTCCTGTACCCTTCCAACGAGTTTTTCCAATGTGTGTTTTGTTATCTAAAAATACAATATATTGAGTTTTGGCTGAGTATATTTTTTAAAACTTAACCAAAAGTGGGTAAATGCAAACTATAGGTAGACGAACATTGAGATGGAGAGTCTACAAGAGCTTAAAGCACCTTAACATTACAATAATTTCATATCATCTTCAATCTATGAATATTCAGGCCCTTTGTAAAAATACGAGAAACAATAGTTATAATTTATTAAGGCACCCCCGGGTAGCGGTTTAAAAGAGCATTATAAAATGCAATCAATACCATCCTTTTTGATAGCCATTTATTAAATGTTAAATTTATTATCAAACCACTGAGTTATGTACGGAGAAGCCAGGAAATTACACCTGATAGAAGAAGTCCTCAAAATCGACAATGAATCAGTGTTGATAGAGGTTGAAACGGTGATTACTAAAAATAAACTTCATGCTGTTAGTCGCCAGAGTTTTTCTTCCTTTGCTGGCCTGTTAAGTGATAAGAAAGTCAATAATATGGAAAAAAATATTGAGGAAGGTTGAAAGCAAATACATGCCGATGATTGGAAATAAATGCTTACTCGACACCAGCGTAATTATACATGTATTTAGGCGTCATAATACCATAGCCAGTCAGTTGAATGGAATGTCTGAAGTTTATATCCCTTTAGCGGTGATCGGTGAATTGTTTTAGGATGCGTATAAGTCAGATATCCCTGCCAAACATATTACTCAACTTTAGATTTTTTTATATTGTTGTCCGACTAAAGTCGGGTTTAAAAACAATAGCAAGAGTAGCCAGAACAAGGGATGTCGATGAAAGCAAGGTAAAAGCATTGGTAGATCAGCATGTAGAATAAAATCCTGTTGGGCCAGATGTGGTTCATGTGCTGAAACTGAACATCGCAGTAGATGCTTTGAAATAAGATTAACGGAATCAAACAACAAATATTTTAGAACAAAAGACTAAGAACATGAAAAAGATAATGATGAGCGCAGCCATTTTAATGAGTATAGTATCTGTTGCTCAGGACACGATGGTAATCAATCCTGTTCACGCTATAAATCCTTTAATCATCAGTGGTTATATAGAAGGCTATTACAGCTACGATCTTAACAAGCCAGAAAATAATACCCGTCCGGGTTGCCTATACAATCACAACAGGCATAATGAATTTAATCTAAACCTGGGTTTTGTAAAGGTTGCATACGCCACAGAAAGAACAAGAGCCAACCTTGCCTTGGCTGTTGGCACCTACATGAACGCTAACTATGCCGCCGAACCAGGTACATTAAAGAACATTTACGAGGCAAACGCAGGCTATAAATTAAGTGCAAAAAGAAACTTTTGGTTAGACATTGGTATTATGCCCTCACACATAGGTTTTGAAAGTGCCATCGGTAAAGACAACTGGACGTTGACAAGAAGTTTGGTTGCTGAAAACTCACCTTATTTTGAAAGCGGTGCAAAGCTGACGTATGGTTCAAACAACGGCATGCTAATATTGAGTGCATTAGCGTTGAATGGCTGGCAGCGCATAACAAGAGTGGAGGGCAACTCATTAATGAGTTTTGGTACGCAGGTTTATTTTAAACCTACCGACAAGGTAACGTTGAACTACAGCACTTTCTTTGGCACCGATAAACCTGATAGTGCAAGATTATTCCGAACGTATCACAACATCTACGGAGTTTTCCAGTTTACCCCGGTTATTGGACTAATAGCTGGATTTGACATAGGCACCGAGGAAAAGTCCCCAATAGGAAGCGATAACAACACCTGGTACACACCTGTTGGTATTTTGCGCATTACTCCAAATGATAAATGGGCGGTTGCTTTACGGGGCGAGTATTTCAGCGATGAGAAGGGCGTTATCATTGGCACAGGAACACCTAATGGTTTTAAAACAATTGGCGGGTCGTTAAACATTGATTATTTGCCCTTGAAAAATGTCGCCCTTCGTTTGGAAGGAAGATACCTTAATAGCAAGGATGCTGTATTTACAAAAGATGGTACAGCAAAAGATAATAACGCAGCCATCACTTTCTCAACTGCAATCGGATTTTAATTTCCATTTTTATGGCTCATGCCCCCGCAATACCAACCTCTGAATTTCATAAACGTATTTCGTTTGCAGGGGCATTAATTGCCATCGGTATTGTATTTGGCGATATTGGAACCTCGCCGCTTTATACACTTAATGCCGTTTTTCATGGTCGTACAATCACAGAAACAATTGCACTTGGTTCATTCTCCTGTATCTTCTGGACCCTGCTTTTTCAAACAACAATCAAGTATGTGCTCATCACCCTGCAAGCTGACAATAAAGGTGAAGGCGGCATCTTTTCTTTGTATGCGTTAATCAGACGATATTTTGGCAAATGGCTCATATATCCTGCAATGGCTGGTGGCGCTTTCCTTATGGCAGATGGGATTATCACTCCCCCAATTTCTGTTGCTTCCGCCATAGAAGGAATGCAAAAAATATATCCATCTATACAAACCGTTCCTATTATTATCGGCATACTGATCATGTTATTTTTCTTTCAGCAATTCGGTACGCAAAAGATCGGTAGAATTTTCGGGCCAATAATGGTAGGCTGGTTTGCTTTGCTTGGTGTTTTAGGTTTGATGCAACTTTCAGGTGACTGGAGCATACTAAAGGCTATACATCCCCGCTATGCTTATAATTTATTAGTAGAAGAACCCGGCGGCTTTTGGCTGCTGGGTTCTATCTTTTTATGTACGACAGGCGCTGAAGCATTGTACAGCGATATGGGTCATTGCGGTAGAAACAATATCCGCATTAGTTGGGGGTTCATTAAAATTATGCTGGTACTCAACTACGCCGGACAAACGGTGTGGTTGACACAAAACACAGGCACTACCATCGGAAATAT
>JAYUXA010000190.1:0-14681 GCA_043753245.1 Chitinophagaceae bacterium | reverse complement strand
GGTAATGGATATTGGCCACTTCCGTACGGTCAATATAAAAAGAGTTGACTGTTTTCCTCGTAGGGATATTATTCCAGTCGCTCATGACATCCTCTTCGGTAGAACCCATAGTGAAGGTACCGCCCTGAACGAATACCAGTCCGGGACCGGTGCGTTCTTCTTTTTCACGGGCTACCTGGTAACCACCCATGTTCTTATCGTTATAATTCCAGCCGGTAACATCCGACTGAGCAGATTTTTTACCAAATAATTTGCTGTTCTTACAGGAAGTGACCACTGCTGCGCAGGACACCAGGATAAGAAAGTTTTTAAGATTGTGGAAGCGTATCATGCTAGGATTCATTTTTAAAACTTTTGCCTTGTTCAATTTAGTTAAACGGGTGTTCAGAATTAATATTGTGGGCAGACTGCGAATATAGCTACTTCCCTTAAAATAACATGCCAGAGAGGACAGCTATTACGTTAAAAATGAGCTATTTTTGGCACCATTTATTGAAAGCCTGCCTCAATTAAATCCGGCTGGTAAACAATAATATCCGATACCTGCCGTTCGAGTGAAATAAAGTTAACAAAGACGCAAGTCCCGGACATGCTAATGCTTTAAAAGACAAAAAATCTTGTAATGAAAAGAAAGACCATCAAGCTGATTGCATCTCTGATCCTATTTGCAGCTATTCATCCGGTAACAGCCCAGGATTCCATAAATGTGGTCACCAGCGCTGTTCCATTTCTCAGAATATCTCCTGACGCCAGAGCGGGTGGAATGGGCGACCTGGGGGTAGCCACCAGCCCTGACGCGAATTCAGGTTTCTGGAATCTCGCTAAAACGCCCTTTAATAAAAGTCAATACGGTTTAGGCCTTACTTATACTCCCTGGTTGAAGGACCTAGGACTGAACGATGTATACCTCTTATCCTTTGCAGGATATTACAAACTGGATGACCTGCAGGCATTGTCTGCTTCCATACGGTATTTCAGCCTTGGAAACATACAGTTCACCGATGGATCCGGCAACGATTTCGGTAGTGGAAGGCCCCGGGAATTTGGTGCTGATATAGGATACTCCAGAAAATTATCCGACAAAATGAGCATTGGTATCGCCCTAAGGTATATTCATTCTAATCTGGTCGGCGATTTTGCCAATCAGGGCAATATCTATCAGGCAGGCAATACTGTTGCCGGCGATCTTTCCTTTTTTTATACTGGTATCAATGCAGCAGGTCAGGGATGGAATTTCGGCGGAGGGCTGACCAATCTGGGCGGCAAGATCGGGTACACAAAAGACGCGACCCAAAAAGATTATATACCTGCAAACCTGTCATTGGGCGCCACCTACACCAAGGTGTTTGATGAAGATAATAAAATTCAGTTCGGTCTGGATCTGCACAAACTGATGGTGCCCACTCCACCGCGTTATGTCAGCAACCCTGATGCGAATACACAGGACAGTCTCAATTCTCTTATCAATGCCGGTTACCGCAATAAATCTGTTCCAAGCAGCTGGCTGAGTTCGTTCGGTGATGCACCCGGTGGTTTTAAAGAAGAAATAAAAGAATTTCAGTTGTCAGTAGGAGCAGAATATGCGTACAACGAACAGTTCTTTGTTCGTACGGGTTATTTTTATGAAGACAAAACAAAAGGCAACAGAAAGTATTTTACTGTTGGTCTTGGGTTGAAATACAATGTATTTGGTCTGAACTTTTCTTACCTGGTGCCTTCAGGAGCTGGGATAAACAGAAACCCTTTGTCCAATACCCTTCGTTTTGGTCTGATACTGGATATGGACAATGCAGGTGGAAACGACGAAGTGGCTACTCCTGTTAATTAATTACGGTCTATAATAAATAGGAAATGAGCTACCGCATCGGTTCTGGTATGGATGTTCATCAACTGGTAGAAGGAAGAGAACTATGGATAGGCGGTGTTCCTATTCCCCATACCAAAGGTGCTATGGGTCATAGTGATGCGGATGTATTGCTTCATGCGATCTGCGATGCATTACTTGGTGCTTTGTCCCTGGGTGATATAGGTACCCATTTTCCTGATACTGATCCCGCATATAAAAATATTGACAGTAAAATACTATTGAAGAAAACGTATGAACTGATTAAAAAAAAGAACTATTCCATTATCAATATTGATTCCTCTCTTTGTCTGGAAAGTCCTAAGATCAGCCGGTATTCCGGAGCCATGAAAAAGGTGATCGCCGGAATTCTTGAAATCGGAGAAGACGATATTTCCATTAAAGCCACCACGAATGAAAAAATGGGTTTTATAGGCAGGGAAGAAGGGCTTGTTGCGTATGCAACTGTTCTTCTATATTTGCACAATGCCAAAAGTTAACGTGCAGATCATTAACCTGTCATCGAATCCTTTGCCGGAATATGCAACGGAAGGCTCCTCAGGCATGGACCTCAGGGCAAATCTTGACGCTCCGCTGACCCTGCATCCGATGCAGCGGTTTTTAATTCCCACAGGAATATTTATTGAACTTCCGGAGCAGCATGAGGCTCAGGTAAGGCCACGAAGCGGACTAGCGATCAAACATGGCCTGACCTGTCTGAATTCTCCCGGTACTATCGATGCTGATTACAGAGGTGAAATTAAAGTGATCCTTATTAATCTTTCTAATGAAGTCCACACCATTGTTCACGGCGATCGCATTGCGCAGGTAGTCGTTAATAAAGTAGAAAAAGTTACCTGGAAACCTGTTGTTAAGCTTTCAGACTCCAGCCGTGGCGAAGGTGGTTTTGGACATACCGGCAAATATTAATCAATGAAAACGATTGCTCAGTTTTGTTATTTAGTTCTAGCCAGCTGTATGCTGCTCAGTTGCCGCTCTACCAAGTCTATTCAGAATGCGATGTCTAAAAAAGATTCGGTAGCCATCCTTGTACCACCGGTGGAGGACAGCAGATCCGATAGCCTGAAATTTATGGAGCTGTTGTATCAGGGAATAGAAAAAAATAAAATCAGCTATACCAGCTTTTCGGGGAAGGTAAAAGTCACCTTTGAGGGCAGTGACGGAAAAAAAAATGATTTTAATGCTTTTATCCGTTTACAAAAGGACAGTGTGCTATGGATTTCGATCAATGCATTACTCGGTATCGAAGCATTCAGGATCATGATTACACCGGATAGTGTTAAAGTGCTTAATAAGCTGGATAAAAAAGTTCAGTTAAGGTCTGTAAGTTTTTTGAAAGAAATTACCCAACTGCCTTTTACCTTTTTAGAACTTCAGGATCTCATTATTGGCAATCCGATTTATTTCGACACAGTTATAGTTTCTTACAGAAAAGATGCCGGCAGGATTTCTGTTCTTAGTATTGGCAGTCTTTTCAAACACTTGCTGAGCCTGGATCCTGAAGGTTTTCAAATCCTGCACAGCAAACTGGATGATGTGAATGAGATACGGGCCCGGACTGCGGATATATCCTACAGCGACTATGAAACCGTTAATGACCAGGCTTTTTCGACCTTTCGGAAAATTACTGTTTCGGAAAAATCAAAGCTCGATATTGAGATGAAATACAAGCAGTTCAATTTTAATATACCGTTAAACTTCCCTTTCAACATTCCAAAAAATTATAAATTGCAATAACCTCCATGCCGGGGCGTTGTAAAGCAAAATTGGTCATCATGCGTCTTATTCTTTTTTCACTGCTGTTTCTGCTCGGTTCTTCCGGAGCCCTGATTGCACAGGTTCAGAACCGATCTGATCTGGAAAAACAGAGGGAAGATATACAGCAGGAAATAGCAGAAGTGAAACGTTCGCTGGATATGACCAAAAAGAATAAAAAAGCCTCGCTGGGACAGCTGGCACTATTGCAGCGCAAGCTGAGGCTTAGGGAAGCAGCGATCGGAAATATTAATCACCAGATCGATTTTATACAAAATGATATTGGCCGGTCAAGAGGAGAGATCAGCAAACTGAAAAAAGACCTGGACACCCTTAAAGTGCAATATGAAAAAAGTGTGGTGTACGCATACCGCAACCGGAGTAACTACGATTTTTTGAATTTTATATTTTCTGCATCGACCTTCAATGATGCGTTAAAAAGAGTAGAATACCTCCGAAGCTACCGTGCCTACCGGGAGCAGCAGACCTACGCCATTATTAATACCCAGGCACTGCTTCAAAAAAAGATCGGTAACCTGGAATTATCAAGGAAAGAAAAAGATGAGGTACTGGAAAAGCAGCAAAAGGAGAAGCTTCAGCTGGTAGAAGAAAAAAAGGAACAGAATGTGGTGATCGTGAAGTTGAAGTCAAGAGAAAATGAATTATCAAAAGAACTGTATGCCAAGCAAAAAGCAGATAATAAACTCAGGTCTTCCATTAAGGCGGCTATTGACCGGGAAATAAGACTTGCCCGGCAAAAAGCATTGGAAGAGGACCGGAGGGTAAAGGCAGAAAATGCGGCACTTTTGGCCAGGACAGCTGCTTCCACTGGCAATAAAGCAACTGCAATTGCAGACCTGCCTAAAAAAGAAGAACTGGCAGTTATAAAAAAAAGCAAGAGTATTTTTGATGATGCTCCCGGGGGAGAAATCATCTCCGATAATTTTGAGAAGAACAGAGGTAAGCTCCCCTGGCCGATTGAAAAAGGAAATATCAAAATTCATTTTGGAACCTATTCCATTCCGGGAACGAAACTTAACGGGAGCAATCCCGGACTCACCCTGGAAACAGAAGAGGGCTCTGCGGTCAGATGTATTTTTGATGGAGAGGTGATTGCTGTGTTTGATGTGGAAGGCGAATCCAATGTGCTGGTCCGTCACGGTAAATATTTCACTACCTATGGCAATCTTTCCAGCTCTTCCGTTAACAAGGGAGAAAAGGTAAAATCAGGCCAGACCCTTGGACGTGCAGGATCCAACAATGATGGAAATGGGGAGATTGAATTCCTGTTGCTACTGGAAAATAAAAATCTTGACCCTGCCACCTGGATTAGAAGGAGGTAATACAACAAACGCCTACCTCAGGAATTTATCATACAGCGCTTCATACTTCGGTACTACATTTTGAATATCGAACAACTTCGCATGTGCAAGCGCGTTAATTTTAAACCGGGCAAGTTTTTCAGGATCCGACAATAGCTGGGTCGCGTAATCGGCCATACTATCAATATCACCCACCCCGCTCATATATCCGGTTTGTCCGTGCACATTGATTTCGGGCAAACCACCTGCATTTGTGGAGATCACCGGAACACCCGCCGCCATTGCTTCCAATGCTGCCAGTCCGAAACTCTCATAGTCGGAAGTCAGCAGAAAAAGATCTCCTATTGCCAGAATTTCTTCCATCTGTTCCTGCTTACCTACAAAACGTACCGCTTCGCAAATGTTGAGTTCCCTGCAAAGGCTCTCTGCTGCGGGCCTGTCAGGTCCGTCCCCTACAAACAATAATTTACTGGGAACGCTGCTGAGCACCTTTGCAAATATCCGGACTACATCTTCCACTCTTTTGATCTTCCTGAAATTGGACGCGTGGATGATAATCTTTTCGTTATTGGGAGCAATGACCCTGCGAAATGCGTCGATCGGTTTTTTATTAAAGCGGGTAACATCCACAAAATTCTGGATCACTTCTATTTCCTTTTCAACTTTAAATATTTTATTGGTTTCGTCACGAAGGTTATAGGAGACTGCGGTAATAGCATCACTCTGGTTGATGGAAAAAGAGACAACAGGTGCAAATGTCTTATCGCGGCCTACCAGGGTAATATCGGTACCATGAAGTGTGGTAATGACGGGTATGTGTTTTCCCTGGGCTTCAAGGATTTTTTTAGCCATATAGGCTGCGGACGCATGTGGAATGGCATAGTGAACATGCAAAAGATCAATATGGTTGTTCACGATCACATCTACCATGGTGCTGGCCAGTGCCGTTTCGTAAGGAGGGTAATCAAACAACGGATAATGCGGAACCCGTACTTCGTGGTAGAATATATTCGAGTTGAATTCGCTTAATCTGACCGGCTGCTGATAGGTGATGAAGTGAACCTGATGACCTTTGTCGGCTAATGCTTTTCCCAGTTCTGTTGCCAGTACACCGCTGCCTCCGAAAGTCGGGTAGCAGACAATTCCTATTCTCATGATTCTTATAATTAGGGATCGAAGGTAAATGAATTTTATTTGCGCCCATTCCATACCTTAGCCTTTAAACACCTTTGTATGAGACGATTTCTGGGAATAATTGTTCTTGCCATTCTGCTGATCGCCGCAGGCGTATTTTATTACCGGTATTACTGGTTGTTTGGCGAAGGTGTAAAAGCAGGAGAACTGAATTTTGTTGTAAAGAAAGGATACCTGTTTAAAACCTATGAAGGGAAACTGATCCAGTCGGGATTTCGTTCCAGAACACCCGGCACCATTCAATCGTACGAGTTTGAATTTTCTGTCACAGACAAACGTATCGCAGACCGTTTAATGGTAAGCAGTGGCAAGGAAGTGGAGCTTCATTACAAAGAGTTCCTTCACCCTATTGCCTGGAGAGGATACAATAATTATATCGTAGACAGTATTATTGCGATCCGGGAACCATCATCACGATAAGGGACCACTGAGCAGACAAAAGATAGCCGGACGCTTGTGAATATCAGGCAGCTCCTTTCTCCATTCACCGATGGATTTTGTTTTTATCCATTCCGTTTCGGCTGTAATATCTACTGCCACACAAAGTTGGGTAGAGGTATGACAGTTGCGGATAAGTGATTCCAGCAACTGATTATTTCTGTAGGGTGTTTCGATGAAGATCTGTGTGGAATTTTTTTTCCCGGATTCGGATTCCAGTTGCTTGATAGCTTTTGTTTTTTCCGCATGTTCGATAGGCAGGTACCCCACGAATTGAAAATACTGGCCATTTAATCCACTGGCCATTAACGCCAGTAGTATTGAATTTGGGCCGACCAGCGGTTTTATGGTAGCGCCTTTCTGGTGCGCCACTGCGATCAGTGCCTGACCCGGATCGGCAACTCCCGGACAACCTGCTTCACTGATGATACCTACATTAATGCCTTTTTCTACAAACTGCATCATCTGATTTTTAACAGAGGTTTCTGCTTTATGAATGACTACCCATCTGTAATCATCGATCACGATATCTTTCCAGATCAATTTCAGAAATCTGCGTGAGGTCCTTTCATTTTCAACGAAAAAAACCTTACAGTCTTTTACTGCATCTATAATATACAACGGGATGGTTGCTGTAGCGTTTTCTGCGAGCACGGAAGGAATTACATAAACTGTACTCATTGTTCGGATTTCTGGTGATATAAACTGATCGTTGCAGCTACAACAGCATAGGCAGGTGCAAATATCCATCCTACAAACGGAACAAGATGCATCAGAAAAAATACCATGCCATTGCCTACTGCAAGCCCTTTATGTTTTGTGATGTATTCGATACTTTCAGCAGTAGAAAGTTGGTGTCTTTCACAGCTGTAATCCAGCATGGAGAACCCATAATAATAACATTCGGTAAACAGCATGATGACGGGTGCTATCCATCCTACTACCGGAAACAGCGATAATATTAAAATTGAAATAGTGAATACGGTTTGCCACAAACTGTTTCTTATTGCCAGCGTCACGCCCCTGATAATATCCTTTAATAATTGGCGGAAGCTGAACCGAATATCGGTTCCTTTCATAATAGCTTCTGTCTTTTCGCTTAAATAAGCAAAGAGCGGAGATCCGATTATTAAAAACAAATATTTAAAAAGCGAAAAATAAAAGAATATTAAAATTAGCCGCACCATAATCTCTCCCATCAGAAACAGAAAACTCAGCAGATCGCTGGCCTGGCTGTGCAGCCATATGTCAATTCCGACCCGGTGCGTAATGTAGGACACCACTGCATCGGATGATCTCCAGAACGTATAGATGCCTGCCATAAAAAGCAACATATATAATATCCCCGGAATAATAATCCACTTCCATAACCGGTGGCTGCTGATAAACTGGTGTGCCCTGAAATAGGATTGTAAGGCAACGATAATTTCTTTAAGCATAATTGTTCTGAGGCAACTGGTTAAGCTTCCTGACCCATCCATACAGCGCCGCCTATACTATCACGGCTGGCTCCTGTGGCAGATGACAGGGAGTTGTTTTCTTCCCTCCACCTCCGCACACCGATCAGTCCCATTATAATAGCCTCTTTAAAATCAACTAATTCATCCGAAGGAATAATGACTGTTACATTGATCCTGGCCAGCATTGATGTAAGGCGTTCCATCAGGAATGTATTTTTAGCCCCTCCGCCGGTGATTAGCATTCTTTGCCCTGCCGGGCTTGAAATTGTTTTTAACCGGAATTCTGATTGAAGAGCCCCCACTGATTTTACAACCTGATCACAAATATGTTCTGCATACGTTCTTATCGCATCGTTCAGGTCGTCGTTTCTTTCCTCAATTAATGGATACACCAAATCCGTTCCAAAATCATTTGACAGTGATTTCGGATAAGGTAATTTATAATATTCCAGGTCGTTAAGGGTATCCAGCAGACTTTCTTCTACGCTGCCTTTAGATGCCATCTGACCCCTGTCATCGAATTTTTTCCCCCCATTTTCTGCTAACATATTTAACACTCTGTTGGCAGGGCATACATCAAATGCAATATAATTCAGGGGGTCATTGAAAGAAATATTCGCGATACCCCCTAAGTTCAGGAAAAATAGATAATCACCCAGCAGCAACTGTTCTCCAATGGGTACTATAGGTGCCCCCTGGCCACCTAAGGCCACATCGATGGCACGCAGATCACTGACCACATTAATGCCCGTAATGGCTGCTATTGCTGCTCCACTTCCTAATTGTGCGGTCATTTGTTTTTCAGGAATATGAAAAGTGGTGTGCCCATGTGAAGAAATAAGCTGCACTTTATATTGGATCCCGTGCTCATTGATAAAACGGTTTACCTGTTCTCCGAGATAGTGTCCGTATGCACGATCCAGCAGTTGGTAGTCCAGCGCATTTAATGAAGTTGCGCTGCGCAGTTTTTGCACCCATTCCTGCGAATATTCATAACAGGAGGCATTTTGAAGCGTGTAGCCCCATTTTCCAGCTGTTTCATGAAATTCTACAAAAGCAATATCGAGCCCGTCCAATGCACTGCCACTCATTAATCCAATTACCCGGTACACCATGTTATTAATTTTTGATTCCCGATTTTTGATTTTAGATTTGTTTCACAATGGTAATCAATTTAAGTCACACCTATTCCCTTGCAAGCGAATGGATAAGCGAGCTGAGAGACAGTGAGTTGCAGGTTGACAGAATGCGGTTTCGCCGGAACCTGGAAAGGATAGGGGAACTGGCTGCCATGCAGATCAGTGCTAAACTACATTATCAGCAGAAAGAGGTGCAAACACCCTTAGGCATTTCAATGTGCAAAGTGCTTAAGGATCAGCCTGTCCTCGCTACTATTCTCAGGGCCGGACTGCCCCTGCATAACGGACTGCTGAATATTTTCGACAAAGCGGACAATGCTTTTATTTCGGCCTACCGGAAACATTCGCTGGATGGCTCTTTTAAGATCATGCTGGAATATGTTTCTTCCCCGGATATTGACGGACGGGTAGTTATTCTTTCAGACCCTATGATTGCTACAGGAGCTTCTGTAGTGAAAGCCATACAATTTTTAAAGCAGGAGGGTACCCCAACGGAGATTCATATCGTTGCAGCAATAGCCTGCACCGTAGGGATTGAATACATACGACGGGCCCAGCCCTCCGTTACCATATGGTGCGGGGATATCGATGAAGAGCTGACTGCAAAAGGATATATCGTACCAGGCCTTGGTGATGCCGGCGACCTCTCTTTTGGCCCTAAAGTGCAGCTTTGAGGTTGAACGATTTTTTAGTACTTTGAGGGAGGAGATCACATGAGAAAATGCCTAGTATCCATATTAATCCTTTTAATTGCAACATCCGGTTATGCACAGGATCCCAATTTTTCTCAGTTTTTTGTTTCACCCCTCACCTTAAATCCTGCCTTAACGGGTAAATTTAATGGGGATCTCCGGGTAGCAGGAAATTACCGCGACCAGTGGCCGCAGATCAGCAAAGCATTTACAACAGCTACCATTTCTCTGGACGCTCCTATATTAAGATCAAAAATCTCTGAACTGGATTCCTGGGGTGTTGGTATTATGGCTATGACCGATAAAACGTCCAACGGCATACTGTCCGGCAATCTGGTTTCGATCTCCACATCCTATCACAAAGGAATAGATGAAGATGGGCTGCAACAGGTAGGGATAGGATTTCAGGGAACATATACCAATAAACGTCTTGATGGAACACGATTGAATTTCCTGGATGAACTGGATGATAATGGCGGTTGGACGATCCCCAGCGGGGAATCAATCGATAACCGACAGGTAAATACCAGTTATTTCGATTTCTCGGTAGGGGGATTGTATAATGGGTCTACCGATGGATATAATAATTTTTATTTAGGAATATCAGCCTATCATTTAAATAAACCTAAAGAGTCGTTTACCGGTGATGTTTTTTACCAGCTAAATCCAAGGGTTACGGTTAACGCCGGAGGATCTATACCATTGGGCGACAGATCACGCACTATTTATCTAAGTACCTTATACAGTAAACAAGGCGGCGCCACTAATATAGTTGCAGGCGGTGCAATTGGCTTTTTACTGAATGAAGATGATGAAAATCCAACAAACTTTTATGCCGGTGCCTGGACACGTTTTAATAATGTGAACGATGCAGTGATTCCTTACATCGGTCTTGAATACAATGGATTGCGTTTCGGAGCTTCCTATGATGTGAATATTTCCAGTTTGAAAACCGCTTCTCAAAGTAAGGGCGGTCTTGAAATTTCACTGATTTATATCAAACGCCCTGCCGGTTACAAATCTATTCCCTGCCCCAGCTTTTAATAGTAGCGGGCACATTTTCTTTTAATTATAAACCTAAAACTTTTTTCAGTTTGGAATAGCCATTTTTGCTCACCGGTATTTGTTTTCCATCTTTTAAAATGGCCAGATAATTTTCTTTTTCATATGGTTCGATATGCGTGATCTGCTGCACATTTACCAGGAACGAACGGTGTGTTCGCACAAATTGCTGTTCGTTCAATACGCTTTCATAATGCGACATGCTCCGGTTTTTTAAAAACCCGCCTTCTTTAATAAAGATCTTTACATAATCATCTGCGGCTTCCAGATAATGTATCTCTTCAACAGGTATGATCTTGATCTTGCCGGCATTTTTTACAACTATTCTTTGGCGTTGTTCAACAGACATAGAGGTGCCCGTCAGCAATACGGTTGCCGGTTCAGGTTTCGACTGTTCAAGGAAGTTGTTTACCGCTTTATTGAACCGTTCCCTGCTGAATGGCTTTAATAAATAATCCACTGCGTGCAGTTCAAAGGCTTTAAGGGCATATTCATCGAATGCCGTCACAAAAATCACTGCAGGAGGTTCTTCGATCAGTTCCAGCATTTCAAAACCATTTATTTTGGGCATCTGAACATCCAGAAAAATCAGCTTCGGGCGGTATTGGAGGATTGCTTTTAAACCTTCAAATCCATCATGGCATTCCTGCACCAGCTGTAGCTGTGGAAATGCTTCAAGGTATTCTTTAAGGATAGATCGTGCCAGGGGCTCATCGTCAATTAAAACGGTAGGTATCATTCCGGGGAATATTTATTGTGGTAGAAAATCGCCCTTCCGCAGAAGTGGTGGTTAATAGATCGTTTCTTGCAAATAACAGGTATAACCGGCGCTGCACCGAACTAAGTCCGAAACCCGTTCCGTGCATGGTACCGGAGGTTTTCGGATCGTAAGGATTGGAGACAATTACCTGCAGGAAATCTTCCGTCACCCGGGCAATTAATGCTATGGTTACGGTTTCCGTAGTGTCGTACAATCCAAATTTAATAGCATTCTCCACAACCGGCTGCAACAACATAGGGGGTAATAAAAAAGCCATGCTTTCTTCATCTGTATCAATGGCTGTGAAAAGCCTGTGGCCAAAGCGCATTTTTTCCATGTCGAGGTATAATTCAAGATGCTGCAGTTCTTCAGCCAGCGTTACGCGCTGGTGATCTTCTTTTTTTAAGGCTCCACGGAGGAAATCAGAAAGTTGCTGAATCATTTTTCTTGCCTGTTCGGGTTCCCTGCCAGCCAGCGCACTAATGGAATTGAGACTGTTAAATAAAAAATGAGGATGAAGTTGCTGTCTTAATTTATACAATTCGGCATCTCTGGATAATTTTTCTGCATCGGATTTTCTGGACTCTGAATATTTCTGTTCCTCCAGATTGTACCACAGCATACTGGTTATCGCTGCACAGCCGATCACTAAAAAAGCAATATCCAGACGGATAGGTAAAGAATTGCCGAGGAAATTTATATAATTCTCGTTCTCAGAGAATAAATAAATCAGACTATACCGCACAATAGTTGCCCACAATAAACTCAGTACTACACACCAGGCAAGCAAATACAGGTATTTTTTCTTATCCGGCCGGTAATATGCAAGTGAATTGATGATAAGTGTACATGCACCCGCCAATAATGCATTGGACAATACACTATCTGCCAGTGCGATCTTCCAGCCAATATTGAAATTTCCCAGTATCACATAATGTATACCCGTCCAGATACTCCAGCATGCGCAGAAGATCATTTTATTTTTCCGGGGTTCTAATAATGATGCTGTCAATAAATAGTAGTTAAATAATCCCCGCTGCTTTCTGCAGGAAAGATCAATACATTATTTGTTATACTGATGAACGGATGATCTCGGCCTTATGGTTAATCAGCTCGATAAATTTTCCTGCATGATCAGCCTCCTCCACGCGTGAATATAATTCAACGCCGTTGTCTAATACAGGCAATTTATTTAATTCGGCAATATTTATAAACTGCCAGTGTACGATCTGTTGTTTGTGGTTAAGAAACGAAAACGCTTCCTGCTGTCCCAGGGAGGTGGCTTTTTCAAATGCTTCACTGCTTCCTGAAGCCTGAATAAGCCGGAGCTGCTCATCAAATTGAGGCCTGTGATGGCCATCACCGCAAACGATTCTATAAACGATTTTTGTCAGGTACCAATCCATTACAAGGTGTTTAAATAATTAATAGCTATTTATTTCCACGCCTCCGAAAATGACGTTGCCGTTAAGGATGATTGTTTTTTCCGGAATAGTGTTTTCGGACTGCGGCCGTTTGTCTTCGATACCTCCAAAAAGAGCGGTTACTTCAGAGCGCACTTCCCAGTTTGCCGGCACGATAAGTTTAGTTCCGCCAAATATTTGCGTAAATTCCAAAACGACCGGTGAATTAAAATCTGCATTGGTGAGATTTATTTCAGACCCTCCAAAAATGCATACTATATCTGCTCCCATGAACGACTTGGAAAGCACCCTTTTTTTAATATTTGAAAAAAAACAAACAATATCAAGGGTATTTTCTTTACGTGATACCGAAGAAACTGTTTCAGCAGATGGTAGGGCACCATCTGCCCCATCGGATACTATGTCGTCCGCATACTGGTGAGATCTGCGCCTTCTTCTTTCATGCATTCCTCTCCCCTGACAAGTACCTTTGCCTTTTGGAGCCACTATAAAAAGCAATCCCAAAAGTACGATCACTCCGGGAACCAGGTATTGCTTAAGATGCAACCCGGGATTAATCCGGTCGGTAAGAAACACGGAACCAATAAGAATCATTATAAACCAGCTCATGTCACGGAACCCGTGCCGGATGCCTGTAAATACACCAATAGTGATCAGCAATGCTTCCCAGGTGAACAGCCATTGGGGAAAGGGATAACCCGATTGTTTAAGGAATAAAGCTCCACCCACCAGCAAAAACAATAGGCCTACCCAGGTTTTACCATGAATAAATTTTTTTCGTTTGGTATTTTGTACATCCATTGTTTTTATTCTTTAAACAAATGTAGTGCGGCAGTTCCCGGGGGCAAAGGGTGATTAGGTTATCAGCCTGATTTATCCGGCCAGGGCCAGTAAATCATCGGTGAGCACACCTGGTCTTCGAGAGGTTCGGATGATCACTTATATAAAAACCCGAATTTTTCGCCGTCAAATAATCCTTTATCACTAAGCTTAAGGGATGGGATCACCAGAAGTGCCATAAAGGATAAGGTCATGAACGGGGCTGAAAGTGATGAACCAAGGGATTTAGCCAGCGCATCTATGGCAGTATAAACTTCGGCCACTTTATATCCGTCATCCGTGCTCATCAACCCGGCTACGGGCAATGGTAAAACGGTGACCTCTTCCTTTTTCACACAGCTGATACCTCCTTTAACATTAATTATTGCATTAATGGCTTTGCAGATGCTGGCATCATCAACACCGACCGCTATAATATTATGGCTGTCATGGGCAACGGAAGAAGCAATCGCCCCAGTGGTCAATCCGAAATTTTTAATGAAGGTCTTAGCCACAGGAGCATCGCTGTACCGGTTCACGACCACCATCTTTAGTATATCTTTTTCAATATCGCTGACTACTGAAGCATTATTTATTTTAGGTTCAATTACTAATTTATGAGTGATCAGCTGACCATCGAGGGCTTCAATAACCGGTAATTTTCCCGATATCAGAAATTCAGTGGAAGGACAATCCATAGCGGATTCAGTGACAGGACTGCAGTTAAATTGATTGATCCTGGCAGCGTGCTG
>JAYUXA010000189.1:0-3235 GCA_043753245.1 Chitinophagaceae bacterium | reverse complement strand
ATAAACTTTCTTATGATTATAACTATCTGTCCAATCTATTTTCTGAAGTAAAAAGTATAACGATCGAACATTATATTATTGCCCATAAGATAGAGCGGGCAAAGGAACTGCTGATTTATAATCAGTTATCTCTTACGGAAATTGCGTTTAAGTTGCATTATAGCAGTGTTGGTCATCTGTCCCGCCAGTTTAAACAGGTGACAGGTCTGACTCCTTCCTTTTTTAGAAAGATGAAACATCAGCGCCTTATTGCCCTGGAGAATCTGTAGGATCCTGTTTAGGCTCCTGCGGTTTTTTAATAGGAATAACCACTTTTAAAATAAACCCTTCATCGGGGGCTGAAAGTATGTTCATCCGGCCTCCGCAAAGTTCTGCACGACTTTTTATGTTCATAATTCCCACCCCATTTTTTCCCGAATTCAGTTCGCATCCTTTTCCATTATCCTGAATCTGCAAAGTTATGGAATACAAAGTTTGTTTGATAGCGATCGTTGCCTGTGATGCCTGTGCATGTTTTAATATGTTCTGCATTTGTTCCTGAACAATTCTGAAAATGTCGAGCTGTAGCTTGTCGGAAAGTAAGGCTTCATCCACATTTTCTTCCAATAGTTCGAGGCCGATCGGATTTGTTAACAGCAGGTCGTTGATTAGAATTTTTATGCTATCAATAAGCCCCATTACCAGTACCGGGGTAATAAGGGCCTTTGATATTTTGCGGATCTCCTGAATCACTTCCAATATATAATCAGATGATTTTTCCAGGAACATACCGCGGTTTTCCTGATCTGTTTTAGCCAGCTCCACGTACAGTTTAGCAGCACCTAATATCTGATTGAGATTGTCATGCATTTCTCTGCCGATATCTGCTCTTTCATTTTCCTGTGCCACCAGCACTGCGCTGGTTATAGCCTTCTGACGCGACAATCTTTCTTCCGATAGTTTGTTTTCCAGCAGCACTTTTTCGGTTACATCTGTCTGAATAAAAAAGAACTGTTCGCAATTCCCAAGGTCGTCCAAAAGGGCCTGCCCCTGCACATGCAGCCAGTAGCGCCTTCGTGATTTGCTATAATTGACAATGGTGCAATCAAAGGGCTCCCTGTTTAATATCTGCTTTTCTAAATACGCAACCGTAACGGGATTAGTATCAGGCCCCCTTAAAAAATCTCCCGACTTTCTCCCGATTACCTCACTGAGTGAATATTCTGTAATGCGCACGAAAGCACTATTGACCCAAATAATATTCTGGTCGCAGTCGGTGATCACTACGGCATTGATAGTTTGTTTTGCGATAAGTGCCAGCTTTAGTTCACTCTCTACAAGTTGTTTTTCTGCCGCCTTGCGGTCGGTGATATCATGGGTGGCACCAATCATTCGGGTGGTTCCGTTGCTGGAGTCGTAAATAATATGTCCCCGGTCATGAACATAGGCATATTCGCCATTGGCCCTTTTAAAACGGTATTCCGTTTCCCAGATTAATTGCGAATTTTCGCTGAGAAAATTATTAATGCTTGCCAGCACTCTCTCTTTATCATCGGGATGAACCCTGCTTTCCCAAAAGTGCTGGGGGATCAGTGCATTTTCTATCGCATAGCCAAAAATCCTGTGGTGGCCCCTGTCTATCCAGAACAATTCTTTATTGACAAGATCCCATTCCCACACACAATCGTTAGTGACCTGCAATACCAGGCGGTACACTTCATTAAGCAGTTTTAGTTGTATATTGGGATGTGCCGGTATTGCAGGGCGATCATGTGCATCACTGCTTTTAAAGGAAAGCGATAAAGTGTCTTCCGAATAATAGGTATGCACCTCAAACCAAGCCTGATGCTGTTCCCAATAGGCACGAAAATGGGAAGGGATGTCCAGTAAAGAGGAGTTGTGGTAACTGTTGTGAAAACTACGGGGAACGCTGTTTCCGAAGGTTTTCCACAGGTTTTTGCCAACAATTTCTAATGCACGTTTACGAAGTAATTTTTCTGCCGCTTTGTTCCAGTATAATACTGTCCACTGGCCGTTTACAGTAAAAAAACCGTTAGTGATCACCTCTGCAACCGGCCGTTGCGGATAGTCAGGTATTGTTAATACTTCGCGGTTAAAGTATGGTGCCATCAGGATAGTTTATTCAATGTTCAAAGATGAAGATTTGCAGGCAGCAATAATTACACAATTGTCCTTATTCCTTGCATCATTTACGGTTTCCGGACCCTGTTCAATAAAATAATCCGGTTTAATTTTTATGCTGATTAACATTGGGGAGAAATCGGAATTTCAGTTATTTAATTATAATTTTATCTTCTAACGTATTTTTTAATCAACGAAGTATTGAAAATCGCTGCACTCTATTTACAATCACTGCTCTATATTTTTGCAGGGATCAATCATTTCAGAAAGCCTGCTTTCTATAGATCCTTCTTGCCAGACTGGTTGCCCGCTCCTCTTCAGATGATCTATATCAGCGGAGCTGTAGAAATTATTTTAGGAGTACTGCTGGTCATTCCTTTAACCCGCCAGTTTGCTGCCTGGGGAATTATTATTTTACTGATAGCTGTATTTCCGGCTAATATTCAAATGGCGGTTAATTACAGTAAATCGGATGATCCTCATTTATGGATTGCGCTTGTCCGCCTTCCAGTTCAGCTTTTACTGATTGGTTGGGCATGGGTGTATACCACTAAATAGGGTGCAGACGTAACCTTATCTTAATAATTTATTTACCCAGCCTGCGTACCTCATCAGTATTCTCCTCTATCATTAAAAAAGTGTATAGATAAAAAATCCATAAAAACAAAATTTCTGCATTATGTCCTTTGAAGGATAGAGATTTTTTAAAAAGATCTGTCCGGCTACTATTTTAAGACGGTTTACATTGCAAATTCTGGTAAGAGTCCATACCTTGCAGTTCCTTTAATTGTTATTCATGAAACAACGGCCGATTGCTGCATATTTAATGCATTACCTGTGTATTTCTGTTTTGCCTCTTTGTTTAGTTATTACCCCATCAAATCCTTTAAAAGCTCAAACAAATCTTCTTCTAACGGATCTGTCCGTATTCAGCAATCCGGGAAATAACTGGAAGCTGGCGGGTGCGGTGTCTGCGGATCCCCAGACTGCCACTACGCTGAAAATAGAAAAGGGATCAGGGCTACTGATCAACGATCCCGCAAAGAAGACTCCGGGCACGGATCTTTTTACAAAAGATTTTTATTCAGATACGGATGTTGAATTGGATTACCTC
>JAYUXA010000188.1:0-3236 GCA_043753245.1 Chitinophagaceae bacterium | reverse complement strand
GGATCGTGGCTGTTATCATTGCGCTGCTTTGTCTGGTATCTCCGGCTTTCATCTCACAGGGATCCCGCTCCGGATCAAGGGAACCGAATTTAAGGCCTACCCAGTCACAGACCGCACCGGCACCAGTTGTTCCTCAGCAAATACCTTCTCCGGCAAAATAAAGTTCATGCAGTATCCCATTCTTCCGGGGTAGCACGCGGATTTTTTTTAATTACTTTACACGCTAATCAATATCCTATGTTGAGAAAAACATTAATTGGTTTAGTCGTTCTGCTGCTGCTTGCTCTTGCTGTGGTGTCAAGGTTTTTCTTTTCAAACACTTCCTTTCCTGAAAAGGCCAGGTATATTTATATCTTCTCAGGAAAAAAGGCTCCCATTGAAATCATGCAATCGCTGGAAGAAAACGGACTTATCCGAAACCCGGATTCCTTCCATTTTCTAGCCACCCAAATGAATGTATGGCCCAAAATAAGGGAAGGCAAATACGAGATCAGGAGCGGGATGAGTTTGTTTGATATTGCAAGAATGCTTCGCAATGGCCGGCAGGTACCCGTTAACCTGGTTATTACCAAATTACGCACTAAAGAAAATCTCGCTTCGCTGATCGGTAGAAAATTCGAGTCTGATTCTATTCGGACCATGGCATTCCTGAATAATGCTGACTCTTTGAAAAAATACCAGCTGGATACCAATACGGTAATGACCGTTATATTTCCTAATACCTACACTTATTTATGGACCACCCCGGTATCCGTCATATTTAAAAAACTTTTTTCCGAGCATGCAAAGGTCTGGACTATGCAAAGAAAACTAAAAGCAGACTCTTTGGGATTAAGTCCTGCAGAAACCTATATACTTGCATCTATTATTGAAGAAGAAACCACCAATCAGGCTGAAAAAGGGATGATAGCAAGTGTTTACCTGAACAGGCTGGCAAGGAATATGAATCTCGGAGCCGATCCTACCGTTAAATTTGCATTGCGCAATTTTGCTCTCAAAAGAATTTATGAAAAACACCTCGCAGTCATGTCGCCCTATAATACCTACCGGTACAAGGGTCTTCCACCTGGACCGATCTGTACTCCTTCCATTCAAACGCTCGATGAAGTGCTGAATGCTCCCAAAACGGACTATCTGTTTTTTGTAGCTAAAAAAGATTTTACACAAGGGCACATATTCACAACCAATTACCAGGATCATTTAAGATATGCCAAAGAATACCAGCAGGCTTTAAATATGCTGGAACAGCAAAAACAACGATCAGCGAAGGAAGAAACACAAAATGAGTAAGCTGGGTGAAATCATATTAAACACCTCCATTGTCAAATCTCTGCAAGATAAAAGCAGAAAAATTTTTATTCCGGGATTCGGAGGTGTTGCGTTGTACGATGTGGTTGTGTTTTTTATCAGTCAGATGAAAAAGGTAGGATTAGATGACCGGGCCGCAGCCATCTCCTTTAATTTTTTAATGGCTATACCGGCGGCAACTATATTTATCTGCACCCTTATCCCCTATTTACCCATTTCCAGGAAAATTACAACGGAATTGCTTGATCTTACCAAGTCTATTGCACCCAACGAAAATACCTACGGTCTTGTAGCTAATTTTTTAAATGATTTTTTAAATACTCCCAGATCAGGTTTGTTATCCATCGGTTTTATTGTAGCGGTATTTTATGCCTCTAATGCAATTCTTGGCATTATGAGGTCGTTTAATATGTCTTTGCATAATTATAAACAAAGGGGATTTCTTAAAGACCGGTGGACTGCCATCAAACTGACAACCGTTTTAATCGTGCTGATTATTTCGACTGTTGTGCTCCTGGTATTCCAGGGAGAATTTTTTCGGTATGTCATGGACAATATTGACATAAAAAGTCAGCTTATCCGCCAGGCGATCTATTCCATCCGTTCCCTCATCATCATTCTGCTGGTTTTGTATTCTATCGGCATCATTTATAAATATGCCCCAACCATCTCCAAACGATGGAGGATCGCCTCCCCGGGAGCGATCTTAGCCACTTTCCTGGTGGTGTGTTCCACTTTTTTATTTTCGTTTTATGTTAATAATTTTGGCTCTTACAACAAGGTATACGGGTCAATTGGTACGATTTTAATACTAATGTTCCTGATCTATCTGAATTCCCTGATTTTACTGATAGGATATGAACTAAATGTGTGTATTCATTCGTTAAAGGCAATAGCGGAAGAAAGAGAGCGTGAAGAAGTTAACTGATAAATAATACTTATGAAAAAATTCCTAAAGATCGCAGGTCTTATCCTGCTGGTTCTCCTGGCAGTACTTTTTACCGCGCCCTTTATTTTTAAAGGAAAAATCATTTCGGTTGTCAAAACGCAGATCAACAACCACATTCAGGCAAAAGTTGATTTCTCAGATGTTAGTATATCTTTATTTAGAAAGTTCCCCAGAATATCGGCGGCTATCGAAAACCTTCAGGTTATTGGAGTGGGCCGCTTTAGCGGCGACACCTTGTTGTCTGCAGCAGATATAGATATTGCTATGAATCTGATGAGCGTGGTCAGGGGGGATAAAATGGTCATTTATTCGGTTGAAATAAATAAACCTCGTATTCATGCAATTGTAGGTAAAGATGGTAAGGCCAACTGGGATATTGTAAAACCAGATACCACCACCGCTACTGCTCCGGCAGACAAACCTTTTAATCTTGAATTAAAAAAGTACAGCATTACCGATGGGTATGTATACTTCAAAGATTCGTCGGCTGATATGAGCAGCCGGATCACGGGACTAAATCATGAAGGCAGTGGAGATTTTACGGCTGATAATTTTACGCTACGGACAAAAACGAATGCAGCAGGTGTGAGTTTTACGTATGGCCTCATACCTTACCTGGTGAATACGAAAACCAGTATCGATGCAGATCTGCAGATCGATTCAAAAAATTCAAAGTATACTTTTAATACCAATAAAATTGCGTTAAACGAATTGCTGGTTTCAGCAGATGGGTTCTTCCAGCTGTTAAATGACAGCTCCTACAATATGGACATTCGTTTTAATGCTCCATCCACTGAATTTAAAACCATTTTATCCCTGATCCCTATCGTGTATCAGAAAGATTTTACCAAAGTCAAAACCAGTGGAAGTGCATTATTCAATGGTTCGGTAAAAGGAGAAATGAATGGGAGCAAACTACCTGCATATCATATCAATCTTTCAATAACTAATGGTTTTTTCCAGTATCCCGATCTCCCCT
>JAYUXA010000187.1:0-3238 GCA_043753245.1 Chitinophagaceae bacterium | reverse complement strand
TAGTGAACCAAACCAAAAGTACCACCACCAAATACTTCGGGGAAAACTCCCAGAGTATTTTCGGATTGCTGGGAGGTGGCGCGGCGGTGAGCCCGGTAGTAGGCAAACCCCTGTATGCTATTGCTGCATTGCGCTGGGGTGGCCTCGATGCCAATGGTGATCCGCAAGGGGTACTTAATGGCAAACCAACAACAGATTATGATGCCCTGCTGGCCAATGCGGTGCAACTGGACAGCCTGCCATCCAGTATTGTATATATTGGTCCATCAGTTCCTACGATGCAGGGTAGTCTGCTGCAGTACTTCACCTTAAAGGGGTTCACTCTATCGGTGGCCGTAGCTTATAAATTTGGCTATTATTACCAGCAACCTGCTTTGTCAGACCTAGGTTTATTCAACAGTGGGCGGGCTACTGATGATTATGCCCGGCGGTGGAAAAAACCGGGAGACGAGCTGATCACCGATATACCTGCGTTCCAATATCCTGCTAATTCCAAGCGTACTCAATATTATCAGTTTGCCGAGATCTTTGTTAAAAGAGCTGATCATGTACGGCTGCAATTCGTGAACCTTAACTTCCAGTTACCGCTGCATAACACCAAAAGTATTTCCTCCCTGCAGTTTTATGCTAATGCTGCCAACCTGGGTATTCTATGGCGGGCCAACAACAACCATACTGATCCGGATGCTCCTTATATGCCTGCGATGCCGGTAAATGTATCACTTGGCTGTCGCGCCAATTTCTAACCTTTAATAATTATAGTATGAACCGATATTGTATTCTCTTTTTTTTAGCAGGCTTAATTTCCTGTACTAAATACCTCGACAAAAAACCGGACAGTTCTTTAACGGTGCCCACCAGCCTAAATGACCTGCAGGCCCTGCTGGATTATTCCTTTGTCATCAACCAAACCCAGAGTCCCTCATTTGGTGAAACCTCGTCTGACGATTATTTTATGCCAGACGAAATGCTGTTTACTTTTCCGCAGGAATACCAGGGCATCTATTACTGGCAACGTGGTGATTACGGCATCGGCAATGACTGGTCCCACTGTTATTTCGTTGTTTATTATGCAAACTTTTGCCTTGAAGGGCTGCAGCCGCTGGACCCGAAATTAAACCCTGATTCTTGGAACCGGGTAAAGGGATCAGCATTATTTCTCCGCAGTTATAATTTTTTGAATTTGCTCTGGACGTTTGCAAAGGCTTACGACACGGCGACTGCCGGATCAGACCTAGGAATAGCCTTAAAACTCAAAAATGACTTTAATGTACCCACGGTACGTGCGAGTGCCGAAGCTTGTTATCAGCAGGTATTAACCGATGCAAAACTGGCGGCAGAGCTGTTGCCTGTTATGGCTTCCCATCCGTTCCGTCCTTCTAAAACTGCCGCGTATGGTTTACTGGCGCGGGCGTATCTGTCTATGCGCCGGTATGATAGTGCTTACCTGTATGCGGATAAAGCATTACAACTGTATTCCACCCTGATGGATTACAATAATGATCCGGACATTAACTGGGGCAGTAGTCAGGGTAATTCTCCCTTTAAACGTTTTAACCGGGAAACGATCTTTTATACCGAAATGAATACCAACGCGTCACTCAGTCTACCTTTTTATTCAAAAGTAGATACCCTGCTACTGGCTTCCTATGCACCGGATGATTTACGCCGGAGAGCTTATTTTACCACCGGGGAAGTATATCCGGTTTATCAGGGAAGTTATGCAGGTGTTTATTACGCCTATTTTACCGGTATTGCTACCGATGAACTCTATTTAATGCGAGGGGAATGCCTTGCACGCCTCGGCCAGGTTGGCGCGGCATTGGAAAATTTAAACACCTTATTGCTGACTCGCTGGAACAATGCAGTTCCTTATGTGCCTGTGGCCGAAACGGATGCAGCTGTTGTAGTGGATCGTTTTTTGGAGGAAAGAAGAAAATCACTGGTATACCGGGGACTGCGGTGGATGGATATTAAACGGCTCAATAAAGAAAACCGGCAGATTATTCTGCACCGGCTGATTGCCGGCCGGTCCTATACCCTTGAACCGAATGCTCCATATTACGCTCTGCCCCTTCCTATTGACATCATTGAAACAGCGGGCATCCCACAGAATTAAAACAAAGCCGGTGAGATTCACCGGCTTCTTTAAAACCACCGCTTGGTAAACTAAGGTTTATTGGAAAAGGCACTTGTTGTTCCTGTTATGCCAGTTACGTAATAAACACTTGGCAAACTGGGTGCAGCGCTGATGCTTACGGTAGACGCTTTCAGTGAATAAGGGGTTGTGGTCATATTCACATCGGCCGACGTTACACTTACCCTACAAGCCTTAGTATTAATACTTGAACACATCGGCTGATCGATTCCTTTGTACACCCAGATCGCTTTATCTACATTAGTCACCCGCGCTAAACTGTAGTCAGTTCCATTGGGATTGTACTCAAAAACGTAGACCCCGGTAGGCGCATGTTTTTTCATCAGAGTAAAAGAAGAAGCGGCAAGTGCAAGCACTACCGCAATTAAACTAAACAAATACTTTTTCATAAATTAATATTTAATGAATGGAAATTAATTGCCTACTCTGTTACAGGTTTTCGGCACCGCCTGTTTTATTGCAATAAAAACGCTAAATATTGTTGGTGGGTCCGGAGCGTTATGTTCTGCCATCGCTGGTATTTTTCATAACAAGCGTTTATGGTTTATTTGCTCATTCAAAAGTACTATTGAACAATCCCTAAAAAATCGACATAAAAATTTAAAAGTATAGCGAAAGGTCCGATTTTGTAATTTCTTGTAGAATGCAAAGGGGTACACTAAAGCCCTTTTTTAATGGTCTGCTAAAATGGGATTCGTACTTATGAACTGCGAGTTTCGTTACTGTATAATATAGACGGAATCGATATAGAACACTGAATCAGTAATTATAAGTGGCTTCTGAGCAATTGGAACATATACAAATACCCCGGTAGCTGATATAGGGCAAATGTTTAAGTAGCTGATAATGATGAAGACGGGTAAGTAAATAAAAATCACGAAAAAACTAACATAACTTACAATTTGGTGTAATCCACCTCCATAAAATCCTGTACATACACCTTCCAGTATTGCTGCAGGAATTGCTGGTGCTGAGGATGACTATTGTATCCCGAATACAGTGTATCGTTTGCAAATTCCATACTGATCCCGTATTCAAAGGAATTCTTCGGACTGACCTGTTTCAGCAATTCGAATTTTT
>JAYUXA010000186.1:0-3242 GCA_043753245.1 Chitinophagaceae bacterium | reverse complement strand
GAGAAGAAGATGTTGAATTCGTACTGGATTGAGGGGGATTCCCCAAAGTGTACAGTATGCATGCCTGCAGGTTAGTTAATAAGGTAATTCGGAAAACCGGAGGATGCCTGAAGCGGTTGGATATTGCGGATGTGCAAAAAAAGGAATAGAAGTATTTGCAATAAATACCTGCTCTGGTAGCTGATTGTCTTTTAATTTATCCGTATTCCTCAGATCTTCGGTGGTCAGGCTTAATAGCTTAAAGATTTTTCTGTTTGTGCTATCCGCATTTAAAAAAGATGCCCTTGTCACGCCCTTTTTAAAATTAAACATCAGCGGAGTCATATGAGTATCCTGTACCTGGCCACAGCTGGGTGCAATACTGATAGCAGGCGAGAGGACAAGGATCGTGTCTCCTGAATCAGTGACCGTCAGGAACTGGTAAAAATGAAGTTTCCCATCCCTTTTCTCTTTGCCGCCCCCAAATGCAAGAATTTGTAATTGGGTGTTATCTTCCAGATGGGTAAGGGTGATATTTTTTTCACTCATCGGCACCACCTTAAACTGATGCTGTTTATTTGTATTTGTCGAGCAGGCTGTAAATAAATAAACCAGGCCAAAAAACAGAGCTGAATTTGTTTTCATGGTATTCCCTACTGAAAAAAAGTATGCACACTTACCAGGTCTTTCATCATTTCCCGTATAGTATCTGCTATTCCTTCCGCATCATACCCGCATTCGCGATGCAGTTCTTTCAATGTTCCATGTTCAACGATCCGGTCTGGTATTCCTAAGATTTTTACCTGGTTCGTATACTGATGCAATGCCATGAATTCAAGTATTGCGCTGCCCATCCCTCCGGAAATGATTCCATCTTCAATAGTGACCACTTTCGGATAGTTATTAAAAACTTCATGCAGCAGTTCCTCATCCAGTGGTTTGGCAAAGCGCATATCATAATGTCCCGGATCAATCCCTTCGGTTCGCAATGTTCGGATGGCCATTGCCGCAAAATTTCCCGGATGGCCAAATGAAAGTATGGCTATACCCCTGCCATCTTTTAATTTTTTCCCTTTACCAATGATTATTTCTTCAAATGGTGTTTTCCATACAGGCAGTACTCCTTCTCCACGCGGATAACGAATGACAAATGGGGATTTGACGGAATCGAGCTGTGCCGTGTACATCAGATTGCGCAGCTCTGATTCATTGATCGGTGCACTGATGATCATGTCTGGAATGCACCGCATAAAAGCGATATCATAAGCACCGTGGTGAGTAGGTCCGTCTTCCCCGACAAGTCCTGCCCGGTCGAGACAAAATACCACAGGAAGCTTTTGTATAGCCACATCATGTACCGCCTGATCGTAAGAGCGCTGCATAAAGGAAGAATAAACATTACAGAATACCTTCATTCCCTGGGTAGCCATACCTGCGCTTAACGTTACAGCATGCTGTTCACAAATGCCCACGTCAAATGCCCTGTCCGGCATCTTTTCCATCATAAATTTGAGGGAGGATCCCGACGGCATGGCCGGGGTGATACCGATGATCTTATCGTTTAATTCAGCAAGCTCGATAATAGTATGCCCGAATACATCCTGGTATTTAGGAGGTTGGGGCAACTCGTATTTTTTCTTATAAATTTCTCCGGTGATCTTATCAAATAGTCCGGGTGCATGCCATATGGTTTGGTCTTTTTCGGCCAGTGCATATCCTTTACCTTTCACCGTGATAATATGTAATAATTTTGGTCCGGGAATATCTTTCAGATCCTTAAGGGTATCCACAAGCTTGGTGATGTTGTGCCCATCGATAGGTCCAAAATATCTTAATTTCAGGGATTCGAAAAGGTTACTGCTATTGCTGATAAATCCTTTGATGCTGTGTTCCAGTTTGGAAGCCATTTCTCTTGTAAAGCGGGCCCCAAGCGGAAGTTTACCCAATGCCTTCCATATATCGTCCTTCATCCTGTTATAAGTAGGGGAAGTAGTAATATCGGTAAGGTATTCTTTTAATGCACCGACATTAGGGTCGATGCTCATACAATTATCATTGAGTATGATCAGCATGTCGGTATCGGCAACACCTGCATGATTCATTGCTTCGAAAGCCTGACCGGCAGTCATAGCACCATCTCCGATAATGGCTACTGATTTGCGGTCCTCGTTTTTGTATTTTGACGCCATTGCCATACCCAATGCTGCGGATATAGAAGTAGAAGAATGTCCCACTCCAAACGTATCGTATTCACTCTCCGATCTTTTTGGGAAACCACTGAGTCCTTTGTATTTTCTATTGGTGATGAACTGGTCACGGCGGCCGGTAAGGATTTTGTGTCCGTAGGCCTGATGACCCACATCCCAGACCAGCTGGTCGTATGGAGTGTTGTAGATATAATGCAGTGCTACGGTAAGTTCAACCACGCCCAGACTGGCTCCAAAATGGCCTCCATGTACACTGACAACATCAATAATGAATTGCCTCAGCTCATCGGACACTTGTTGGAGCTGGTCGCGGTCGAGGACTTTCAAATCAGCAGGGGAGTTGATCTGTTGTAAAAACGGGCCCGGTGCGATCTCCATCATAATGATTTAAAGGACAAATTTACTGGAAAAGGCGGAATAATAGAAAACAGCCATAGAAGCCTTATTAAGCATTCCGTTCATCCTTATTATAAACTATAACAACATCAAATTCCTTATTTTGTTGAAGCAAATGAGTGCACTAAGGAAAATATCCAATTACTGGTGGTGCCAGTTCGGGGGATGGGGTCTGCTAGCCATAGCAACGCTCTTCTCCGCGGCATCGTATAAACAACACATTAACGGATATTTTGTCCTCCACCTGGCCATCATCATGGTTGCAGGGATCATCAGCACCCACTTGTTAAGATGGTTTATACAGAGAAACAACTGGCTGCAATTACCGGTTGAAAAATTAGTTTTTCGTTTATTTGTTGCGGTATTGCTTACCAGTGCGCTATTCAGTTTAATTGAAATGGGGTTGAACCTGTTGACCGGCGTTGATGAAAACAAACGAAAACTGGATTTCCTCACCAGGCTGCTTGGTAAAATCCTGAACTTTGTTATTTACATTATCCCATGGGTTCTACTTTATTATTTTTACCACTACCTCGTCAACAGCCGCAGACAGCAGCTCGATACGTTTAAACTCGAAGCGCTGGTAAAAGAACTTGAATTAAAAACAATTAAATCGCATATCAATCCTCATTTTATATTTAATGCGCTAAACAGTATCCG
>JAYUXA010000185.1:0-3245 GCA_043753245.1 Chitinophagaceae bacterium | reverse complement strand
TCGGAGTAGTAGTGCGGTTGGCAGATTACTACCCCGTATCGCAGGGGGCAACGGAAAACATTGATCTGCTGGCTGAAAAAGTCCGGCAGGGGTATTCTATTATGATTTTCCCTGAGGGCACCCGATCGCCTGAGGGAGTTATGCAACGTTTTCATAAAGGCGCTTTTTACCTGGCGGAAAAACTTCATACCGATATTTTGCCAATCGTTATTCAGGGTACGGGATACACCATGACAAAGGGCGATTTTCTTTTAAAGGATGGAAAGGTCACCCTTCAGTTTTTACCCAGGATCACCCCGGAAAACGACCATTATGGTACCGGATATTCGGAAAGAACAAAAAATATTGGAAAGTATTTCAGGGCACAACACCTGTTGTTAAAAGAAAAAACGGAGCAAACGCACTATTTCAGAGAACGGCTCACTTATAACTATCTTTATAAAGGACCGGTGCTGGAGTGGTACCTCCGGGTAAAACTTCACCTCGAAAAAAATTACCAGCCTGTTCATGAGCTGCTGCCTAAGCAGGGGAAACTGCTCGATCTGGGGTGTGGATATGGATTCATGTCTTACATGCTTCATTTCGTGTCACCTGAACGTCAGATAACCGGAATTGATTATGATGAGGAAAAAATAGATACCGCTAACCATTGTTTTGATAAAAACGACACCATTCATTTTATAACTGCCGATGCGATGAATTATCCATTTGAATATTACGATGGAATTATTGTGGCCGATATGCTGCATTACCTGCAGCCCGACCAGCAGACCCTGATCATAAAAAAATGCATTCTGCACCTTAATCCCGGAGGAGTGTTACTGATCAGGGAAGGGAATACCGATATGAAGAAAAAACACCGGGGTACCCGGCTCACGGAATTCTTTTCGACTACGTTGACGGGATTTAATAAAACCGCCGGTACAGGACTTTCTTTCATGTCCGGCGAAACCATAAAAAAAATTGCCGGCGCGCATCATATGAAATACACAGAGATGGACAATACCAGGTATACATCTAATATTGTTTATGTCTTAACGCATCAGGAAGTCAATTAAGCTATGGAAAAATACGACGTGATCATAATAGGAAGCGGTATGGGAGGACTGGTTTGCGGAAGCCTGCTCAGCCGGGAAGGATATAAGGTTTGTATACTTGAAAAGAACAAACAGATCGGCGGATGTTTACAGACGTATGTCCGGGATAAAGTTATTTTCGATTCAGGCGTTCATTATATTGGCGGACTGAGCAAAGGTCAGAACCTTTACCAGATCTTTAAATACCTGGGAATACTGGACAGTCTTCATTTACAGAAACTGGAGGAGGATGTATTCGATAAAATACTGATTGAAAATGATGACAATGAATATGTATATGCCCAGGGTTATGAGAATTTTATTGCAAAACTACTGGTGTTTTTTCCTGATGAAGAAATAGCCCTTCGCAGGTATTGTGATAAAATAAGAGAGATCTGCAGTAAGTTTCCACTATACAATCTCCAATCGGGCGATGAGTCCAATGCAAAAGCCGGTGTGCTGGAAATTGATACCAGATCATTTATAGAGTCGGTTACTTCCAATAATAAATTAAGAGAAGTGCTGGCGGGTAACAATGCGCTTTATGCTGGTGAACCCGGCAAGACCCCTTTATATGTGCATGCTCTGATCCTGAACAGTTATATAGAAAGCTCCTGGAAATGTGTAGATGGCGGATCTCAGATCGCCCGCTACCTGGCCAAAACGATCCGCGACCATCAGGGTGTTGTGCTGCGCAATAGCCAGGTAAAGAAAATAATTGCGGAAGATGGAAAAATAAGCTGCGTGGAACTGGCAGATGGAAATAAATGGTATGCACAACATTTTATTTCCAATATTCATCCTGTAAAAACGCTGGAGCTGACGGAGTCGGAGCTGATCAAAAAAGCCTTCCGGAACCGGTTAAAAAGTTTAGCCAATTCGATCTCCTCATTTACCGTGAATATTGTTTTCAAAAAAAATACATTCCCTTATTTTAAACATAATTACTACTCCTTTAAAGAAGGTTGTGTGTGGACCACTGCAGAGTACACAGAGGCAAACTGGCCGCTGGGATATGCTGTTTTTGTAGCTGCCTCATCAAGGTCCCCTGAGTATGCAGAGGGGATGTCTATATTGGCTTATATGAAATATGAAGAGGTAAAACAGTGGGAAAATACCTTCAATACAGTGGCAGAAAAAGAGGATAGAGGAGAATCGTATGCTGATTTTAAAAAACGCAAAGCAGAAGCATTGCTGGATAGTGTAGAAGAAAAATTTCCGGGTCTGAGAAATCATATCCTTTCTTATTATACCGCTTCCCCGCTTTCTTACCGTGATTATATAGGCAACGATGATGGATCACTTTACGGTATTACAAAAGATTACAGAGATCCTTTAAAAACATTTATCTCCCCTCGTACGCGATTGCCTAATTTGTATTTTACAGGACAGAACCTTAATTTACACGGGGTCCTTGGAGCTGCCATGAGCGCTATCGTAACAACGAATGCATTGCTGGGACATGATAAGATAATTGAAAAGATCAGAAATGCTTAGAAGAAAGAGGTTCTGGAAACTGGTGTTATATAGTATGGGCGCATTGTTTTTACTGCTGCTTACCGGTATTATTTACCTGTACGCGGTAGCAATAGCAAAACCTCCCCAACCGAATGACCGGAGTAGCCTGGCTTTGCAGCGCACCGTAAGCGGGAAAGACTTTTATACCTTAAAAAATAATTGGTTCCGCAAAAGCAGAAGCGGGTTATACGAGATGTATGTGGAAGGAGCACCTTATGAGCGGGGTGTTATCAACGGAAAGCTCTCGAAAGAACTGGTGGTTCGACAGGAAGATAATTTTAATGAGCAGATCACTAAGCTGGTTCCCTCTGCTTTTTACCGGCATTTTTTAAAATATTTTATTGGCTGGTTCAACCGCAACCTGGACAAGCAGATACCGGAAGAATTCAAAGAAGAGATATACGGGGTTTCCACTTCTGCATCGGACAAATACCAGTACATAGGGTCCGGTTACCAACGAATATTAAATTATCATGCAGCACACGATATCGGACATGCATTGCAAAATATGGCGTTGGTGGGCTGCACTTCTTTTGGTACCTGGAATGAACAATCGCAGGACAGCACGATGATCATCGGACGCAACTTTGATTTTTATGTAAGCGACAAATTTGCGGAAGAAAAAATCGTTGCATTTATCAATCCGCTTCA
>JAYUXA010000184.1:0-14753 GCA_043753245.1 Chitinophagaceae bacterium | reverse complement strand
TCATACGCCGATGCGTATGGATTTATGCCGGCGATCAATCTTAGATGCTGATAGCTGTCTTTCTCGAGGTCTATCTTAAAATTACCTGTCCATGCCAGGGAAGCCAGCAGAACTTCTCCGCTGTTTTCCGTGGAAGGTTCATTGATCGATACGGCAAATGAGGGGGGTTGAAAAAGATTGGCCCTGGTACCGAGTTTACTATCCAGTACCTTAATGCCGGATGTAAGTTCCGCTTCTTCAGGAATCATTTCTTCTGCCCAGGATCCATGGTACTGGCGTAAAAAAAACCGTCCACCGGCTAAGTATAAATTAGCGGAAGCAAATTTTTCCAACGTCAGTGATTTCTTTCCCGTATTGCGGATGGAAGACCATTGTTCTATTACATTTTCACGTCTGTATGTTTTAAAAAACAACTTTACCTCTACAGGGGAAACAGGGTCTTTCAGAAGTATCGTGATTAAACCGACATTTTCATCTGTTATTTCTACTTTATGGCTAACATATTTTAGTTCCAGGGATAGATCTCCGTTGAATTGTT
The DNA here is from genome assembly GCA_043753245.1 of Chitinophagaceae bacterium. Taxonomy (GTDB): domain Bacteria; phylum Bacteroidota; class Bacteroidia; order Chitinophagales; family Chitinophagaceae; genus Flavitalea. Next base: position 14,215 of record JAYUXA010000184.1, on the reverse strand, counting down.
TTATTTGTATCGCCGGTTCAGAAAGATTCCAGGTTCCGGCCGGAGTATATACATTATTGGTAATAGAATTATTTGGATCACGCCGTAGAAATTGTTTTGCTACTGAAGCATACGCACTCGTGTCTGAAAGTTTTTTTCCAAAATAGATGATGTTCAAACGATTGTCGTCATCCGTTTGAAGCAGCGTAACATTCTCCGCCGTTTCTATTGGAATGGTGACCATTTTCTGCGCAGTGCAGGTTACGCAACACGATAAAAGAAGGGTGAAATATAAAAGCTGTTTCATGAAAGAGATTTTACTATTGATTAATGAAATCCATACCTTTTACAAGATCCGGCAATGCGGCAGTGAACTGATATTGTGTGGTATGGTTAAATTTAATTCCCGGTTCCACCCGCGTTGATGGAAATTCCGGTCTGTTCGGAGCGTCAGGAAAGAATTGGGTCTCCAGGCAGATTCCCTGGCTTTTTTTAAAGGGTGATCTGAGGAGGTCTCCGGAATAAAAAACAATTCCCGGGAAGGTGGTAGTAATTGTCATTGACCTTCCGGAAGAAGGATCGGTCAGTTGCGCCGCCACCTCCTTCGGTTCCTTTTTATCCAGTACATAACATTCATTGTAAAAGGTTTGATCTCCAATTATTCTATGGTGTCTGAAATCATAGGCTGTATTTTCCACCGGAGTCCTTTTACCGGTAGGAATGTATTCTGCATTGGTAGCAATAATAGTAGCCGCATTCATATACAGTTCATGTGCGGTTGCCGGTTCCGCTGTTGCAGATAAATTAAAATAAAAATGATGTGTGGGATTAAAAAAAGTGGGGCGGTCCGAAATACCTTCGTATTCTATAAGAACCCTGTTGTCTGCAACCAGTTCGATTGTAACCGTGCAGCTCAGTGTTCCGGGGTATCCCTGGTCTGAATGATCGCTTATAAACAGCAATTGCAACAGGCAGGACTGTTCATCTTCCCGCTCTTTAACGACAGAAAAAATCTTTTTATTAAATCCTTCAAAGCCACCATGGAGATGATTCCCGGAATCACCATCATTGGCATCGAGGGTATAGGCTTTAGTATCGAGAATAAAAGAAGCCCTGGATATTCTGCCGGCTACTCTTCCGGCCAGGCATCCTATATACCATTCATCCTGTAGGTATTCGTTGGGTGTTTCGTAGGCCAGCAACACATTGTTGCAGTTGCCGTTTTTATCCGGAACGATGATGGACAGAAAAGTACATCCGAGATTAGTAAGCGATATTTCTATATCTCCTTTGGTCATAATGTATTTCCACAACGGCTGTGGTCCGGTTGAAGTCCACAGTTCTTTAGTAATGGGCATCTGGCTGCTATTTAAATACCATTATTGTTTTGATAGGAATGTGATCATATTCAGATGGGTAATTGCGCCCTGATGACTATTATCTTCTTTCAGCAACTGCTGAAAATGCGCTTCTGCTTTTTCATAATTACCCAGCCCCAGGTGTCCCAGCCCGATCATGTAATCACAATGGTTCCTGTTCTTCATATTCAGATCTTTATCAAACACCAGCAGATCTGGAAGGGATACTGCAAAATAATCGATTCGGATGGGATCGGCATAATGCAATGCTCCAAAATTAATAAGCGATTGGAACAATTGTTCTCCTTTTTGGGGATCTCCCAGTTTTATCCAGGCCATTCCCTGGTAAAAGATCTGATCAGGTTGCGGATCATTGTAAAAAAATGCCTGCACCGGTTTACTGTCGCCCTTTGTTGCTGCCCAATATGCCTGTTGCGATTCCGCCTTCCTGGAGAGCCCTTCATAACTAAATCCCTGCAGATAATGCAAATCATTGTGTATGGTTCCAGGCAATTGGCCTTCACCCAGGTTGTCCGGATAAGCTGAGGCTGTATCCAGGAATTCAAGGGACCGTTCAAAATCGCCTGATATAATATGCTCCTTTGCGAGTTCGGTATAACAAATCAGGTATTGTGAAACTGTTTTACCTTCTCCTCCTTCCCAGGGATGAAAGGTTCGTTCGCTGAGCAGGGCTGCAGCCGTTTCAAAATCACCAAGCAGATTATAGAGCGTGATACGTTCCAAATAAAGGTCATCGCGGTAACTGACCAGATCAGGATGTTCTTCCAACAATTGCAGTCTGTTCCAATGGCTGGAATTCTGCAATTTACAGAGCTGGTCGAGTTCCATCAATACCCTTCCATCTTCAGGGTTAAGATTAAACGCAGTGGTAAGGCAGGAAAGGGATTTTGTTGCATCCTGCTGCTTATTATAATAGGCAAGCGACAGATTCCGGTATGCAGTTGGAAAAGATTCATCGAGGAGTACAGATTGTTCCCAGCAGTGAATAGCTTCCTCAAATGCTGCGTTGGCATACCAGTAATTACCCAGGTAATAATAAGCTTTCGAATCTGATTTATTATACTGAATAGCCGTTTGCAGTATAATAACTTCTTCCGTTTTTGATGGAAAACAATAATCAGGCACTGCGTTTGCCCCGAGATTAAAATAATCAGCTGCTTCCTGATTTATTTTTATATGCAGCCATCCCAGGTAATAGTAACACATCGGATGAATGCGGGTATTTCTGTTATTCTCTTTATACAACAGCAACAACGTGATCGCTTCCTGGTATAAACCGGCATGTGCATAATCCAACGCATACTCTGCATAATTATTAAACGCATTTCTGATCAAACTGTTGAGTTGCTGTAACGATTGGGCTGATTCTTCTGACCGGTTTTTTTTCACTGCAAGCAGGTGAGCTTCAAAGAGACATCCGAAATTCAGGGGATCGATCAGCAAGGACAGCTTAATCCATTCTTCTGCTTCAGCAGGGCGTTCGAGATGCCGGAGCACTGCCACTTTAAGATGTCTGGCGCTGTGACTGTTGTAATTCCTCAACAATGATTTATCAATGAGGTACAGTGCTTTGGTCATATCGTGCCGGAGGCAGGCAATCCTTGCCAACTGAAAAAAACCACTGTGCTGCCAGGCATCGTTCCAGGTACTTTTATAAAAAGAATCGTAGGCTTTATCAGGCAAACCAAGCATCTGAAGGCATACGCCCAGATTGTAGCAAACTTCTCCGTCCGATGGATTCGGATTTCTAAGTGTCTGCGTGTGAAGTGCGGCCTTTAAATAAGGTTCGGCCTTTTCAGGCTGCGCCCTTCGCATATACCAGAGGCCCATAGCATTATTACAGCGGGTATCTGAACTATCTCTTCGCAATCCTTCCTGATAATAATCCTCCGGATGGTAGGTAGCGTGCCGGTATTGTTCAAGGTGGAGACCGTTTAAGTACAATAATTCTATGGATGAAATATCAGCAGGATCCCGGGCCGCCACTGCCGGCTGGGGAATAGTTCTGCTCACGGTTTCATCGGGTTGATAAGCTACCAGCAGACATCCATTCCGGTCAAAAACTTCGAGCTTCAGCTCATGCAGTACAATGCTCTTTTCAGGAGTAACAGTGCCTTCATAAAATCCGGATGGATCAAGATCGCAGACTACTTCAGCGATCTTGATCCGGCTCACAGATAATCTGATAATGGCATCCGGATAATCGGCAGTAGCATATACACTGTAGTGTACCATTCCATCTTTCACTTCAAGGTTTACTGCTGCCTCTCTGGTGGCATTTTTAATTATTCCAATCCCGGCGTACGGGAAAAAATATTGCTCAAATGTTTTTTCCTCATTGGGCTGCAGCCAGCTAAAGTCCGGTTGATTATCGGTATACACTCCGCACATCAGTTCTATATACGGCCCGTCTTCATCGGTCAGGTTTGCATCCCATGCCTGTCCAAAACTGCTGTTGCCCCAGGTCCATTGTTTTTTTCCGGGACTGAAATGGTGATCTGCCACATGAAGCATGCCGGTTGCAGTGTCATTTTCATAACAACCGATAAAGTCGTAGTTCGATTCTACCGCCATAAAAGAAGTAGGCACGGGGATATTGCTGTACCTGGAGATATCGGTGCCGGGAGCATAATTTACTTTGTAATATTCTCCCGTGGCTATTGGAAAATCACTGACATCTCTTTTTCCGTGATCAAATACTGCATGCACGTCGGGAGGGAATACGGATCGGTACTGATCGTTCACTTTCACTGCAGGATTCGCCCACCAGAGAAATGTTTGTGGCAGTGGACTGCGGTTAAATATTCTTCCATTCACTTCAAGGTATGCTTTGCCGGGATACAATGTAAAACCAGCCATGCCTTTTGTGCGCGACATCATCTCCACTTCATTCACCCAAATGGTTTTACTTCCATCCTTATTGTTGGCAATACAGTAATCCACCGCCTCAAAGGTAGTAGGACGATGGTGCTGGGGCCAGTTGAATTCAATGCCACCGCTGATCCAGGGCCCGGTCAGGCCAACAAGTGCCGGTTTGATCACCTGGTTATAATATATAAAATCACGCTGGCGTACCTTATCAAATGCCCGGTGAATTCTTCCACCCAGTTCGGGCAGCACCATGATTTTTAAAAATTTATTTTCTATGAACACCGCGGTATATTCTTTATTTATTTTTTCATCCATAATCTTTTCGATTACAGGATGAGGATATACTACGCCACTGCTACCCTGGTAAACCCTTTTTTCCAGGAATGCCGGATTTTTTTCAGGAGCGCCTGTTTCGTAAGTAGGAATGATAATTTTCTCTACCCATGCTGATACTTCCTCTGTCATAAAAATTACATTAAAAAATAGTAATCGGTTCCTCTGCGTGCAGCAACAAACGGCTTGTCCATTAATGAACAAATACCTGGTTCATGGATTCAAGGGTTTTACCTTTTGTTTCTTTTATTTTAATGGTAATAAAAAAGGCCCCGGCAACACAGATCCCTGCATACACGTAAAAAGTATTTGCTACGCCGCCCAGCCATTCGGCCATCAGGGGAAATGTAAACGTAAGTACAAAATATGCCGCCCACAGGCATACCACCGACAACGAAGTAGCGGCATCCCGGATATTGTTCGGAAATAATTCACTAATGAGTACCCAGGTTACCGGAGCAATGGTAGAGGCATACAATCCAATAGCCGCCAGCAGAAAGATGGTCGTGTATAAGGATCCGGCCTGCAGGGATGCCGCAATTAAAATATACAATATGGCCAGGCCTGCAGCACCAGTCAGCATCATCGGTTTTCTTCCGATCCGATCCACCAGGCTGATAGCGATCAGGGTAAAGACAAGGTTTACCGCACCAATGAAGATGGTTTGAAGCAATTGGTCATCTTTACTGAAGCCGATGCTTTCGAAAATTACAGAGGTATAATTAAAAACTACATTGATGCCACAGAATTGCTGGAATACTGCCAGTGAAATACCCGCTATTACCGCATTCCGGTAAGGATGTTTAAATAAGGATGACAGACTGGTCTTTGCCTGGAATGCACCCGATTGCTGAATACTCCGAAAGGTCTCTTCGGCAAAACTACTGTTGCCTATTTTATTGAGTATGCCTTTGCCTTCTTCCGTTTTGCCCGTTCTGATCAGCCAGCGCGGACTTTCCGGAAGAAAAATAATTCCAATAAAAAATAATAAGGCAGGTACAGCACCCAGACCGAACATCCAGCGCCAGGCATCTTCTCCTGCATTGCGTAACGAATAATTTACCAGGTTGGTTACCAGGATACCGGTTACCAGGGCCAGTTGATTAAGTGAAACCAAACGGCCCCGGTATTGGGCCGGGGAAACTTCTGCAATATACATGGGTCCCAGCATAGAGGCCATTCCTACTCCTATACCGGCTAGAAAACGGGCTGCAATCAGAAAAGAGAGTGTAGGGGCAATAGCCATCAGCAGGGAGGATACTGCAAAGATTACAGCTGCACACATCAGCGCTTTCCTGCGGCCGTAACGAGTGGATAATCTACCTGCGGCTACGCATCCGATCATACATCCCAGTGCAAGGGAAGCCGTGGTAAATCCTTCCTGGTACACATTCATTCCGAATTGAATTTTAAGGAAAGGAAGTGTTCCGGAGATCACAGCAAAATCAAAACCGAATAAATAACCGCCCAATGCAGAGATCATGGATATTAATAAAATATACCTGAGGTTGATAGTGCTGATCATAATGAAGCCATTCCGGTAATGTGATTTATATAAACAATTTTCAAATTTTAATCCTTTGGATGAATGGCCATTATTATGTTAATGATGGACAATTTTATTATCTTGACCTTCTGATGAACAGCAAAAGAAAACGGGAAGGGTTTGACGGACAGCGCGCCATCGTGCTGCCAAAGAATATTATTGCTGTACAATGTATCAACAATCCGGTGATCGGCAATGCCTACATTACCAATATCGGGTATTATCCGAAGGCCGCTTTTCATTACCGCAGACGTTTACACGGCATCGACCAGAATATACTCGTTTATTGCATCGGCGGCAGCGGCTGGGTAGAGCTAAACGATGGAAGACATGAAATTGCTGCAGGGAATTTCTTTATTATTCCTGCTATGGCTGCTCACTCCTATGGGGCAGATGAAAAAAATGCATGGACTATTTATTGGTTGCATTTTAAGGGAGACATTTCAGATGCCATGTGCGCCTCTATGATCCGTGCATTTAACAACAATGTAGGCTCCGTCAGGTATCTTCCGCAGCGCATACAGTTGTTTGATGAAATATATTCTACCCTGGAGAGAGGGTATAGTCATAATAATATACTGTATGCAAATATGTGCCTCTGGCACCTGGTTGCATCCTTTCATTTTGATAACCGCTTTAATATCCCGGACAAAAAAGAGGGGCCCGATCCTGTCAGCAAGGCAATCGATTTCATGCAAAAGAATTTAAGCAATACACTTACCCTGCAGGAGACAGCCAGTAAAATAAATCTTTCCGTTTCTCACTTTGCGGCTATGTTCAGAAAACGAACCGGCTTTGCGCCAATTGAATATTTTAATCATCTGAAAATTCAGAAAGCCTGCCAGTACCTGCATTTTACCGACGACCGCATCAATCAGATCGCCGACCAGATCGGCATCTCCGACTCTTATTATTTTTCAAGACTCTTCAAGAAATTAATGGGTGCCTCACCTGCCGAATACAGAAAGCGCATCCGGAAATAAGGATATTATTTTTTCTTTTTCTGCCTAATAAAAAAGTTTTTTTTGCAGATTGAAATTAAAAATTAGTTTTATGTACCAGTAGGTACCAGTACATAAAACCAAAACTGCTCGTTCGTTATTGGGTTTCATTAAAGTTTCATTTCAAACACCATCAACTAATTGTTTATGAGAAAACAAGTGATTTGCTTTTTGCTGATCTGCGCGTTGCTATCTCTCGGATTACCGGGATATGCCCAGCAACAGAAAACGCTCAGCGGCCTTCTTCAGGATAGTAAGGGCGATGCGGTGCCAGGAGCCTCCGTAACAGAAAAGGGTACACCGAATGGTACCAGCTCGGATGCGCAAGGTGCTTTTACACTGATAGTCCGTTCTCAGGCCACACTGATCATTTCTGCAGTGGGATTTGAAACACAGCAACTACAGGTAGGTAATACCAGTACGCTGACCATTAAATTAAATCCTTCCACCACCGAACTCGGCGGAGTAGTAGTAACGGCGCTGGGAATCTCCAAACAGAGAAGACAGCTGGGATTCTCCGTAACCGATGTGAAAGGCTCGGAGGTGGCTAAAACAAATGAAATAAATCCCATCAATGCACTTCAGGGAAGAGTGGCCGGGGTACAGATCGACCAAGGTGCAGGCGGACTTTTTGGAAATTCCAAAATCATCATCCGTGGAAACTCTACCCTTGGCACCAACAACCAGCCCATCTTTGTAATAGACGGGGTGATCATGGATAATGGTACATTCAGCGGCACGGGCCGTGATTTTGGAAATGACCTTAAAAATCTAAATGCAGAAGATTTTGAATCTATATCCATATTGAAAGGCTCTGCGGCGGCAGCACTTTACGGAAGCCGTGCTATTAACGGAGTCGTATTGATCACTTCCAAAAAAGGATCCACCAAAAAAGGCGTAGGGGTTACCCTTTCCCAATCCGTTTCCATCAGCGATCCCTATGCCGGACCCAATTTTCAGAATCTGTTTGGCGGTGGTACAGTGGGTGATTTTTTTACCGATAAAAGGGAACCTAACTATGGTCCCGACCAGCGCTGGACCACAAAAGTGTTTCCGATCGATCCCGTTACCGGATTACCTTATATAGACAGACAAATTTATCGGGAAGGAGAAAACTGGGGACCAAGAATGCTGGGTCAGGAGGTGACCAATTATGATGGTACACCAACTACGTATTCTCCCCAGCCGAATAATTTTCTGGATGCTTTCCAGAAAGGAGTCGGATCCAATACGAATATTGCCCTCGATGGTGCAACAGATAAATCTACTTTCAGATTATCGTATACACATAACGAGAGCAGCGGTGTGGTGCCTACTAATAAATTTAAAAAAGATGCCTTTGATCTTCGGGCCACCCATCAGCTCACCAAAGACATCAATATAGATGCAGGTATGACCTTCAGCAGTTTTAATGGCCAGAACCCTCCCCGTCTGGGCGGACTGGATGCGTTTGCTTCCTATAATTTCGGAAAATTATTTACCTGGGTTTTACCTAGGAATTACAACACCAATTATTGGAAACAGCGGGAAAAATATACCAGTATTTTTGGAGGCACGCCGGATCTTAATGTTGAGAATGAACCCAATAAAGCACCGGAGTCCAGATTCTGGTTTAATCTGTATGAAAATGAATACCTGCAAAAAGACCAGAACCTTCGTGGAAGGATCTCTGTTAATGCAAACCTGACTTCCTGGGCTAAATTAGTACTGGAAGGAAATATAAATAATATTTATACGAAGAGAGAAAATAAAGAGCTGGGAGAAGGCAAAGGTTTTTCAGGAGGTCTTTACGGGCTGGGTTATGAAAATAAGATCAGCAGCTACCTGAAAGCATTAGTAATGATGAATAAAGACCTGGGCTCCGATCTTACTTTATCAGGATATGTAGGTGCGGAAGTTCAGCGTTTTGAAAATTCCGCTTCTTATACAGAAACCGTTGGAGGACTTAACTATCCCGGCAACTATTTTATCACGAATTCAAGCAATCCGGTTTTAGTAAGCGGAGGTCCTAATCCGGTCAACGGGGCGAAGAAATTCAATTCCCTCTATGCCAGCGCCGACATCGGATTTAGAAACATGCTTTTTATACAGGCTACCTGGAGAGGGGACTGGTCCTCTGCACTTACCAAAACCGATGGATCAGGAAACTATTACTTTAATTATCCTGCCATTAGCGGATCCTGGATATTTACGGAAACGTTCAAAAGGTTACCATCTGTAATCAGTTTTGGTAAACTCAGAGGCAGTCTCTCTTCGTTAGGCAGTGACCTTGATGCTTACCGCATCAATACCGGCTTTGCTTTTAATGGATTTAGTCGTGCAAATGGCGGCACTGTTCCAACATCCACATTTAACAGCAGTTTTATTGTACAGGATAATTTACAACCTTCCAGGAAGTTTTCCAGGGAGCTAGGACTTGAAATGCGTTTCCTCAAGAGCAGGATCGGATTTGATTTTACCTATTACCAGGATAATACCAAAAACCAGATCATTGAGATTCCTGCACCCATTGAATCCGGCGCCACTTCATTGCTGATCAATGCAGGTAATATACAGAACAAGGGTATTGAATTATCCATAGATGCCACACCGGTAAGAACAGCAAATTTCAGCTGGAATACGGCATTGAATTATTCCCGCAACAGAAACAAGATCGTGGAGCTGTATCCGGGCAGAACAGAATACAAGCTTCCGGGCAGTGATGTTGCGGAGGTCAGCTCATGGGCTATCGTAGGCAGTTCTTATGGAACGCTTCGCACACTGATACATTCTACCCCATATCAGGCGAAAGACGGAAATGGCGCTAATGTGGCAGATGCTAAAAATGGCCTTCCATTACTTTCATGGCGTGATAATGCCCGCGCAGCTTTTCCGGCACGCAGTAATGTATGGCAGGATGTAGGAGATATGAATGCCAAATTCCGCGGCGGATGGGACAATACCTTTAATTACAAAAATTTTTCGTTGAATGTATTGATCGATGCCAAGATAGGAGGAGATTTTACACTCATGAGTTATCGTCAGGGAACGCACTCCGGGGTATTTCCCAATACTGTTGGTGGAAGAGATGCAGCAACAGGCGGTATAACATTTACCAGCAAGTTTGACAATATAGATTATGATGACGGACGAATTGTGGAAGGTGTATTTCAGCCAGGTCAGATGATTACACAGCCTGACGGAACGCAGGTAGACGTGGGTGGTTTGAGCTTTAAAGAGGCTTATGATAAAGGATTTGTGGAACCTACTCATACTCCGCAATTCTTTTACCGCTATGGTTCTTCCTCTACCGGCGTATCTGATTTCTGGGTTCTTGAAAATTCCTGGATTTCATTGCGCCAGGTGGCCCTTAGTTACAGCCTTCCTAAATTAATCACACAGCGGTTAAAACTGAACGGATTATCGTTTGCAGTTGTTGGAAGAGATCTGCTTTACCTATACCAGACACTTCCGCATAACTTCAACCCCGCATCAAATAATTCAAACAATACCGCCTTCTCCGGTGAGATGGGTTTTTTACCTAAAACCAGAAACATCAATTTCACGTTAAGGGCATCCTTTTAAATGTAGAGCTTGTTCACCAATAATCAGTTAAGTCATGAAAAGAATTAAATTATATAGTATCATCGCAGCATTTGCAGGGATGCTTGCAGGAGCGGGATCCTGTACTAAAAATTTCGGAGAGATCAATACGAATCCAAGTGTTGTCACCACTCCGAATATTGGCTTTTTGCTTACTTATGCAGAAGATAGACTGGTCACCTACCAATACACAGAATGGATCTGGGAAAGTATGGAACAGCTGATGAGATTTACTCAAACGCTCACTACCGATCCTTATGAGCTGACCGCTAATACTAATTTGCGTTACAATACTTTTTACCAGGATATTCTTCCAAATCTTTTTGAGATCAGGAGACAAATAAGTCTTTTACCGGACAGTGCTAATTATCAAAAGGCAGCAGCTGTTACCTATATCATTCAGATATTGCATGGACTGAAAGTAACGGACATGAACGGTTCCATTCCTTACAATGAAGCAGGGAGAGGAAGAGCAGAAAGTAAGTTTGATCCTATCTATAATAAACAGGAAGAATTGTTTGATATCTGGTTGGCAGAACTGGACAATTCTATTTCCCTTTTATCAAGCACCACACTTACCGGGCAAACAGAATACGGGGCTGCTGATATTTACTACAAGGGAAACTGGACGAAATGGATTAAACTGGCCAATTCGCTTAAACTGCGCATAGCCGCAAGATTGGAAACGCAGAACAATGGAAAAACGCAGCAATTGTTTCAGCAGGTGATGCAGGACGCTACCGGTCCGATCGTTGAGGACGCTGATCAGCTCAGTTACCAGAGTATAGATTATCTCCCTTTTGGAACGGGAGGAGAGATCACGTACCGAAGCAAACGTTTTGCTACAGGTTCCATGATTAATTTCATGAAAAAAGTGGAGGATCCAAGGCTTCCGCTTTATTTCGAAAAAAATAATTTACAGTCTGGCTACCAGGACACTCTTTTAAAATATGGAAGAACCCTTCCTTTATTTATCAATCCTGCCGATCCGTTGATTGAGTACCAGGGGGGACCTGCTAATATTTCTGTAGATACTGTTTCTAAATACCTGACTGTTCCATTTGCTGTCGGGAATACCAGTGCTGGAAATACAATCACCAATTATGCATTGATCTCACCCATTAACCGGTTATTCTTTTCGCCTAAATACAACCTTCCCGGCGGCGGTCAATACAGAGATGTAATGCTGACTGCTACTGAAGGTTGTCTGCTCATTGCCGAGTTTATTCACAAAGGATATGCAGGCAGCGTGGACACGAAAGGCACCGTGCAGTACTGGTATGAAAAAGGAATCGGTTCTTCGATCAAAACAATGAATGCTATCGCGGTGGAAGCAGTATCCACCACGTCTTTTAATGGAGATGGTGCCAGTGTCATCAGTAGTTATATTAATGATGGCGATGTTCAACTAAATGGCATCAATGATCTGGAAAGAATTTATATCCAGGAACACCTTAATTTTTTCCGTAACCCCAATGAAGCATTTGTATTTGCGCGCAGAACAGGATATCCAAAATTCGGATCGGCGTACTATGCCAGAGAAGTTTTCAATGAACCTATTCCCAGGAGATTCTGGACCCTTGATCCCGGAGAAACCAACAGGGCTAATTGGGAAGCTGCGATGTCCGACCAGGGATTTACACCCAATGCACAGGATCTTCCTTCTCTGAGTACCCAGCGTGTCTGGTACGATAAAACAGCTCCGGCTTTCGGAGAGGGCAACTAATCATAATGAACAGGCAGCAATTACTGCCTGTTCGTTTTTTCTTCATCTTTAGATTAATACTATGTCTTCCTCACGCAGAAAATTTCTCCGTAATTCTTTCCTGGGATCAGCCGGGATACTTGCTGGAACCACTTCTTCAGGATCCATGGGGAATCCCCTAATGGCAGGCAGTCCGATGGTGATCTCCACCTGGGATTTTGGTCAGGTGGCTAACCTGGAGGCATGGAAAACATTGATCGCAGGAGGAAGAGCACTCGACGCAGTAGAAGCAGGCGTTAAAATTCCTGAGGCGGATGCAAGCAATCACAGCGTGGGGTATGGTGGACTTCCGGACCGCGATGGCCATGTAACCCTGGATGCATGCATAATGGATGAATTTTATAATTGTGGTTCTGTGATGTGTCTGGAACATATTAAACATCCCATATCCGTTGCCAGAATGGTGATGGAAAAAACGCCGCATGTTGTCTTGTCAGGAGAAGGCGCACTTCAGTTTGCCCTGGCCAATGGGTTTATCAAAGAAAACCTGATGACACCGGAAAGTGAAAAAATGTGGAAGGAATGGATGAAAACATCCCTATACCATCCGGAAGCAAATAGTGAAAACCAGTTGTACGATAAAACGAAAGATCCTATGCCCGGTGGTCCATCCAATCACGATACGATAGGGATGATAGCGATAGATGTTAAAGGAAATCTGGGAGGGGCATGTACTACCAGCGGACTGGCCTATAAAATGCGCGGCAGAGTGGGTGATTCACCTATTATCGGAGCCGGACTGTATATAGACAATGAAGTAGGAGGTGCTACTTCATCAGGGGTAGGAGAAGAAGTAATAAAAATTGTTGGATCGCACCTGATTGTGGAATTGATGCGTAATGGTGCCAATCCCCGGGATGCATGTAAGGAAGCCATACACCGCATTATTAAAAGAAATCCTGAACGATCAAAAGAGATACAGGTGGGATTCCTTGCCGTTAATAGAAAAGGGCAGTATGGGGCATATGCACTTCAAAAAGGATTTACCTACTCTGTAAAAAGCAATACCATAGAAAAAATAATTAAAGCAGAGGGATATTATTAATTAAAACTGTATAACCTGATTAATGCCTTGTTAATTACGCTATCATCCTTTGCATAAAAAAATGAAAAAAAAAGTAACTGATCTGATTACTATTGATCCGTCCCTGGTAATACCGGTTTACAAACAGATCGTTCAGTCCATTTATAGAAATATCGAGAATGGGATGCTTGTCAAAAATGATATGCTCCCATCTGTGAACAGCATAGCAGAACAGTTTTTTCTGGCCAGGGGTTCTGTGTTTACCGCTTACAATGATCTGAGAGCAGCCGGGCTCATCGATTCCATTCCGGGAAAAGGATATTTTGTGGTCAGCACAAGGACGCAGCAGCCTAAAAAAATATTTCTCCTCTTCAGCACCTTTTCCGGATACAGGGAAACGCTCTACCATTCAATCATTGAACATCTCCCAAAAAATTGTTCCGTGGATATTTATTTCCACCATCATAGTATCGAACATTTTGAATCACTCATCAGGGAGCAGGCCGGCTACTATAACGCTTTTATCATCATCCCGGAAATACATACAGAAACCTTAGGGATACTGGGATTGCTGGATCAAAAGCAAACTTTTCTGCTGGATACGGGAATCAGGGAATACGGAAAACATTATCCCGGGGTATACCAGAACTTTGATAAAGATCTTTGCTCGGTACTGAAGAATGCTTTAATTCAGGTTGACAGGTATAAACGGTTGTACCTGGTGTCTCCTGAACC
>JAYUXA010000183.1:0-3253 GCA_043753245.1 Chitinophagaceae bacterium | reverse complement strand
CGGAAGTATATTATGGATGAAGAAACAATTGGGATCAAGCTGGAGCGGATGGCGTATGAGGTGGTAGAACGCAACCTGGAGGAAAACCTTATTATTCTGATCGGTATTCAGGATAATGGTGCTGTGATTGCACGTACTATGGAGCAATTGCTCAGGAGCATCAGCACTGTGCAGTTAAAACTGATCCATCTTACACTCAATAAAAAGAATCCTGATGTGGTGCAGCTGTCTGAAAAGGAGGATTTTAATAACCAGGTAATTATTTTAATCGATGATGTAGCCAACAGTGCCAGGACGATGTTGTATGCCCTAAAACCATTTCTTGAATTTCATCCTAAAAAAATTCAGACGCTCGCGTTGGTGGCCCGTACACATAAAGCGTTTCCTATTGAACTGGATTATGTTGGCTTGTCTGTTGCCACAACACTGAAGGAACATATTTTTGTTGAGGTGAAAGGAGAAAAACTGACAGGTGCTTATATGGAATAATTAAAACCTGATCGCATGACCCTGCAATTTGCCCCTGCTGTTTAATTCCAGTGCGGGAGCCGGGATCTTTAGAATATTCAGGACTTGAAATACCGATCGTAGCAGTTTGCTGCCGGTAGGTATTTTTGTCAGATCGATATCCGGAGACAAATAAAATCTTTTTACTCTTTCGATGGATGTAAAATCACTGCTGTTCCCATTTTTATCGATCCATTTATTATTTCTTGCTCCATACAATCCATCGGATCCATAACCAACTGCCACATTCAGCCATTTGGGGATGCCGGAATCCGGGAAAAAAGCAGCCACACGAACACTTGCCCAGTACGTTTGACTGTTGTAATCTTTTAATATTCTTTCTGCAAACGAATGGCCAAACAGATTGTTTCTGCGATCCAGTAAAGAACGGTTCTGATCCGGATAACGGTAAGGAATATACCCTAATTTAAGCTGTATTCTTTGTTCCTGCCAGAGCAGTTGCTGGCTTACAAATAATCCCGATCCGAGCGCATTCGCTCCAATATCGCTCCAGCTGAATCCCCATTCGGCAGAGTAGGCGTCCTGCATTTCAATGATGCCCTGGTACATAAATCCTGTAGCACCGCCTAGCAAGGCAGAGGCCTTATCGTTAAGGCCTGTCCATTTCCACATTTTCGCTGATAGCAGGCTAAGCGTGTAACCTGTCCAGGCATGCCCTGCCTTGTCCATCTGGTTCCACTCGTCATTGTCGTTAAAAAAGTGAAACCGGGAGCGTGGGTATTCCGAGTACCATACTTTATTCAGCGCAATGTAGGAGCCTGTCCAGAATGCTACATTAGCTCCGGCAGTGATCCACAAACGGTTCTTATTTTTTGGGTAAGCAGCAGAATTTTTTTGGGCAATACTGCAAAACACACTACAGATAAATAGGCACAATAAGAAGGTTCTTTTTACCATCGTCATAAAGGTAAATGTTTTATATTGCTATCTAAATGAATAGGGATATGGATGATGTTATTGTAAAACGATATACCGCCTGGCTTAATGGAAATTTTGACGAAGAAACGAAAACAGTCATCCGGAAATTGCAGCAGGAAAATCCTGCTGAGCTTGCAGATGCATTTTACCGCAATCTTGAATTTGGTACCGGCGGCCTACGGGGGATCATGGGTACCGGCACCAACCGCATGAATAAATATACGGTCGGCATGGCTACTCAGGGTTATGCCAATTACCTTAAACAAACCTATCCGGGTGGAATAGTACGGATAGCAGTGGCGCATGACAGCCGCAATAACTCCCGCTTATTTGCAGAAATTGTTGCAAATGTGATGGCAGCAAACGGGATTAAAGTATTTCTTTTTGAAGCGCTTCGTCCAACACCTGAGCTGTCTTTTACCATTCGTTACCTCGGTTGCCAGGGGGGAGTTGTCTGTACCGCTTCTCACAATCCAAAAGAATACAATGGGTATAAAGCATATTGGAGTGACGGTGGCCAGCTGGTTCCGCCACACGATAAAAATGTGATTAAGGAGGTAGATAAAGTGGCATCGGTGGACGATGTATACTGGACAGGAGGAGAGCAGAACATATCACTGGTTGGAAAAGATATTGACGAAGAGTATATTAAAATGGTGAAGACACTTTCTGTTTATCCGGAAGTGATCGCAAGGCAGCACGATCTTAAAATTGTTTATACACCGATCCATGGAACCGGAATTACACTGGTACCGCAAGTGCTGCAACGCTTTGGATTTGATAATGTTACTATTGTGGAAGAGCAGGCTGTTCCCGATGGCGATTTCCCAACTGTCGTTTATCCTAATCCTGAAGAAAGTGAAGCGATGAATATCGGGTTGCAAAAAGCAAAAGAAATTGATGCGGATATATTATTAGGAACAGACCCTGATGCGGACCGTGTAGGCATTGCTATTAAAGATAAAGCAGGTAAGTGGGTGCTGATGAGTGGAAACCAAACCGCTGCGCTCGCATTCAATTACATGATCGAGGCAAGGAAATCAAAAGGTATTTCCAGGTCGAATGATATGGTTGTAAAAACCATTGTAACTACCGGCCTTATCGATAAGATCGCTTTGGATAATGGTATAAAATGTTATAATGTACTTACCGGTTTTAAGTGGATCGCTGAACTGATCCGTGAAAAGGAATCCAGTGAAAATTATGTGATCGGGGGAGAAGAAAGTTACGGACTGATGATCGGATCGAAATTGCGCGATAAAGATGCGGTATCCGCTGTCGCTGTACTGTGTGAGATGGCAGCATATGAAAAAGATAAAGGAAGAATGTTGTACGATAAACTGATCGATCTTTATATTCAATATGGTTTTTACAGAGAAAGCCTGGTATCAATTACCAAAAAAGGCATGAACGGTCAAAAGGAAATTGCAGATATGATGGAAACCTATCGCGCAAATCCACCACGTATGATCAATGGGTCTGCTGTCACCCAACTGTTGGATTACGATACCAAAAAAGGAAGAGATCTTCAGACCGGAAAGGAATGGGAAATCAGGCTGCCCAAGTCGAACGTATTGCAATTTATATTAGAAGACGGATCAAAGATCTCTGCCCGTCCTTCAGGGACAGAGCCAAAAATTAAATTTTATTTTAGTGTCCATACCACAATTGGCGCTGCTGAAGACTATGAAAAAGCAGAAGCAATGCTGGACGACCGGATCAAGGGTATCATCTCCGGTATGCACTTAGGATAAAGGGGTTATCAGCAAATTATGGAGGGCTCCTGATAATCCTGACCGTATCGTAG
>JAYUXA010000182.1:0-3256 GCA_043753245.1 Chitinophagaceae bacterium | reverse complement strand
TTTGTGCCTGCGCAATTCCTGTTGCGAACGTTCCTAAGAGTAGGGAAAGCTTTATTTTTTTATACATTGTTAAGTTCGCTGATAACATACAGACCTTTAAAAATTAAATCGAGGTCTGCAAATATCTTGTTTTTAAGGTGGGGAGCAAAATAAGCCGAATCACCCCCTGTTAATAGCACGTTAAGGTTGCTGTATTTCTCTTTATAAAGAGCTACTATGCCGTCGATCTCTGAAGCCATTCCCAATATTACGCCGCTTAAAATATTTGTTCTGGTATCGTATCCGATCAGAGGGAAATTCCAGTCTTTTTCTACTAATGGCAACTTCGCGGTAAAGGTATGCAATGACCTGAGCCGCATTTCCAGGCCCGGAGAAATTCCTCCACCTATAAATTCGTTGTACTTATTAATAAAATTATAGGTCACCGCTGTTCCAAGTCCAACGATCAGATTGTTTTTTCCGGGAAATAATGCGCTTGCAGCCACTACCATCGCGAGCCGGTCTGCCCCTATTGTTTCTGGCTTTCCTACAGGGGTGGTGACAGGGATTTTTGAATGATGGTTAAGGATATGAAATTGTGTTTTATCTCTTAGAATACGTTCAATCTCCGGATCATGATCGATAACGGACGACAGCAGTGATTTATCGGGCCTGTAACGATCAAGAAGCGCTGTTACTGCTGCTGCGCTATTATTCTCCAGATTCACCACTTCCATAAGGTTACTGCCGGTAAACAATGCACATTTAAGTCGTGTATTTCCAAAATCAAAGCAAAGCGTGGTGGTCATCAGGCCGCAATATATGGTGTTCCGTATTTTTAACCGGGAATGGAGGATGATAATAAAATAAAAAAAGAAAGAGGATATAAAATACCAGCTCCTGCTGCACCTCAAAAGTGGATTCGATCACCGACTGTAACATAAAATGCAGCAGCAGCACTAGCAGCAAAGTATTTTGTTTGCGCCATCCATCCCAACACATTTTCAGCAACATTGCCAGAAGCAGCAGTACTGCAGGAATTCCACCTATCAGGGCCGACTGAAGATATTGATTGTGGCTATGGTATCCCTGGGTGTACCCCATCATAAAATTTTGCTCCCTGTATTTTTGTACCACTACCACCCTGGCACCCTTTACCCCATATCCGAGTATAGGTTTTTCTTTTATCAGGTTCCAGGCGGTGCTCCACATTAACCTTCTTATAGATAATCCATTCTGGTCATCTGCCTGTGATTCATATTTTTTAAACGAGGTTTCATTTATACGCCATTTCAGATACTCTATATTATTAACGGCCACCAGCACACTGGCGATCAGTACCAATGCCATGAATACCGTTCTTAAAAAATAACCTCTTTTGTAGCCAATAATCAAAATAAAAAAAAGCAGCAGCAGGAAGGTCAGAAAAATAATGAGCTTGGAAGAAAGCATCAGTATCATTGCAAATAAAAAAATACAACCTGCTATATTTTTTACATAAGCCGGGCGTGAATGGCTTTGCGGAAGAATAAAAGTGTAGTACAACAACCATATTATACCTGCCAGACAATAATTAGAAAGAAATATCGCGTTCAGGTCCATCTGCGAGGCGAGGTAGTGATAAAAAAATACCCGGTAGTCCTGTGTTGCCTGGTATTCAATATAGGATTTAATTAAACAGATACTACATACGGTGATGGTTACCCCAATGAATACTGTCAATACCATTTTAATTATCCGCGGAGAAATCCTGGGCACTATCGCCAGGGCTACGGGAATAAAAAAAAGCATGGCATACCGTTCAACATCACGCACTAAAAAACCTCCTGTCGAATCCCAGAAATAACTACAGCAGATCCATAGAAAATAAATAACCGGCAATGCCCACAAGCCCGGAACAGATAATTTCTGCTTTGTTACGGACCAGGGCTCCTGAATGAGGCAGGCAAAAACCAGTATTATCAAAGCAATGCTGTTGATATTATTCAGTAGTGGTATGGTTCCCGAAGCGGCAATAAGGGCGGCAAGTAATATCTTCTGCCGGGTACTTTTTTTTGCGATCAGCATAGCCATCAGGAATCCAGGTTGAGATCCAATGTGGAGAGGTTTCTGAAATGTCCATTCAACTTTACCTTCTCTTTTAATTGCTCCATTTCCATGAGCATAGGTAACACTTTTTGCAGATGCCGCTTTAAATATTCCTGACGCTGTAATTCCGAAAACAATCCCAGGATCTCATACTCCTCTTCTGTGGACAGGCCGGCATGATGAGCGATATCGTATGGATTTAAATCACCATCAGGCCTGGAAAACGTTTTAGTAATATTTAATAACCGATGCACCTCTGTTAAACTGGATAATATGGTTTGCATTAGTTTACCATTGCCATCATTATCTTTATTTTCGGGGTAGTTGACGATGGCCCCACCGTACAATTTCTCAGGAACAGATTTAATAATTTCCAGGGTGCGGAATATTTTTAATCCCTGCGTTTTAATATCCATCTCCCCGTTTTCATATTCCTTTACGATTTCAGTGATCTCCACCAGCGTGCCCATTTCCTGCATCTTGTTGTCCAGCACAACCGGAATGCCGAAAGGTTTATTGCCCGAACTGCTATCTTTGATAAGTTGTATATACCGCGGCTCGAATATATGGAGATGAAGATTTTCTCCGGGATAAACGACTACCCCTAACGGGAATATCGGAATGAAATTAGTCATACTTCCTTTTTTTAAAATAAACTGCAAATGTACCCACTTACCGTTATATAGCTGCGAATTGGTAAATTCGTGGGATGTGGAATTTATTGCCGGAAAAGATTCAGCAGGGTGATATCAGAGCCCTTTCCCGTGCAATATCGCTGGTAGAAAACGAGGTGGAAGGCTACGAAGCTTTTTTACAGCGTCTCCCTTATAACGCCCGTCAAAGGATCACGGGCATTACCGGTCCTCCGGGAGCGGGAAAAAGCACATTGGTAGATTGCATGATCGGCGAATACGTACGCCGTAAAGAATCGGTCAGCGTACTTTGTATTGATCCTTCATCTGCATTTACCGGAGGCGCTGTACTTGGCGACCGGGTACGAATGAGCACCTGGCACAATCACCCCGGAGTGTACATTCGTTCTTTTTCCACCCGCGGCACATTGGGCGGACTGATACCTGGAATCATCGAGATCACGGACATTATCCGTACTGCGCCATACGATCATATTATTATCGAAACAGTTGGTGTAGGGCAGAGCGAAATTGAGATTGCCGGGCTTGCGGATACC
>JAYUXA010000181.1:0-3257 GCA_043753245.1 Chitinophagaceae bacterium | reverse complement strand
CCAGCACGGGATGATACCCGGCCATTTGTAAGGCGAAAAGTTTTTCTTTCAGGTCCAGCGGGGCACTGATAAATGAAAACTCGGTGAGCACCCAGTTTTTGTGGATAGTAAGCAGCGGAATATGTTGTTCCATCTGTTCCTCTACATGGTCATCCAGAAAATATTCGGCAGCAAATTGAATAGGAAGACGGATATCAGTTTCGTCGAGTGCATTCTGCAGTTCCAGTAGTGCGGGAGAAATAGTTTGTTCGTTATTTTTATAGAGATCCCAGAGGATGTGGGGTGTAGCGATTAATTTTTTATAGCCAAGATCAGCCAGTCCGCGGACAAGTGCCACGGACGTCTCCACGCTTTGCGATCCGTCATCTATTCCCGGGATGATATGGGAATGCATGTCGGTAACGAGTGTGCTCAGGTCAGGAGGTGGGGGGTTGGTTTTCTTGAAGAGGTAACGCATGGAGCGGCAAGATAAATATTATTTAAAAACCTTCTGAAATTCATCATATACCCTGGCGACACCTGCTTCCAGGTTCACTTTAGGGGTCCATCCGAGGGCGGTGAGTTTGGAGATATCCATCAGTTTACGGGGTGTGCCGTCGGGTTTTTCGTGGTCAAAGAAAACTTCTCCCGGATAACCGGTTACGCGTTTCAGGAGATAGGCCAGATCTTTAATAGAGATGTCTTCGCCACAACCAATATTTACAAATCCTTTTTCATCATAGTGCTGCATAAGAAAAAAACAGGCATCGGCAAAATCATCGGTATGTAAAAATTCCCTGCGGGCAAAACCGGTTCCCCATACGGTAACAGCAGGCAGGTTATCTTTTTTAGCATCATGAAATTTTTTCATCAGTGCCGGAAGCACATGTGAATTCTGAGGATGATAATTATCATTGGGTCCGTAAAGATTGGTAGGCATCACTGAAATAAAATTACATCCATACTGGTCACGGTATGCTTCACACAATTTCACGCCTGCAATTTTAGCTACTGCATAAGGTTCATTAGTAGGTTCCAGTGCACCGGTCAGCAAAAATTCTTCCCGTAAAGGCTGGGGAGCCATGCGCGGGTAAATACAAGATGATCCCAGAAAGAATAATTTTTTTACCTGGTGCAGATAAGCCGTATGAATAATATTCGCCTCGATCATTAAATTATCATACAGAAATTCCGCCCGGTACGTATTGTTTGAAATAATACCTCCTACTTTAGCCGCTGCCAGAAAAACATAATCCGGCTTTTCCGTTTCAAAAAATGCATTTACGGAGGCCTGGTTGCGTAGATCAAGTTCCTTAGAAGTTTTGCCAATGATATTGGTAAAGCCTTCTTTATTCAGTTTCCGGAGAATGGATGATCCGACCATACCATTAATGCCGGCTATATATATTTTGTCAGAGGTTAGCATAGTACAAGTTAAATTATCGCCTAATAAATTGAATTATTTTTCGAACCGGTTTTAATAAAAGGGTAAAGAAAAATGGTTTTATTCCATTGATGCGCCAGGCTTTGCGGTCTTCCAGATTTGCGCGAAGACGATGTTTGATGGAAGCATTGCTCATTCCTCCCGTCCGCATTTTAACAAAGATCTGCGGAATATAAAAAGGTTTGTAATTATTTTTAAATAACACCCGAAGCATGAATTCATAATCTGCCGCCGAGCGTAGGGATATCTCGAATGCACCGATTTCATCATATACTTTTTTACGCACAAAGAAAGTGGGATGAGGAGGCATCCATCCAAAATAAAAATTGCTTCTCCTGAACTTTCCGGATATCCAGGTCCTGGTAATCCTGGTTAAATCATCCTGACGCACATACTGCAGATCTCCATATACGACACTAACTGTTTCATCTTCAAAGGCGCTCATCACTCTATTAATCACCTTGTTATTATAATACACATCGTCAGAATTCAGAATACCAATAATATCACCCGAAGCCAGGGAAATGCCTTTATTCATCGCATCATAAATACCTTTATCTTTTGCAGATACTACCGGATGCACATGCTTGTATTGTTTCACAATATCCAATGTACTGTCTGATGAAAGGCCGTCAATGATAAGATGCTCTATCGGGGCATAACTCTGAGAGCGGACACTCTCCAGGGTATCTCCTACAGTTGCAGCACTATTATAGGTAGCAGTGATTATCGAGATTTTCATATTAATTTTCGCGCAGGATAACGCAATTTTCCAGTACCAGCATATCCATACTGGTTCTTAAAAAACAATTCAATGCTTCGGCAGGTGTGTTAACGATGGGTTCGTTTTCATTAAAAGAGGTATTCAATAGGATGGGAATACCAGTCTTAATTCTGAACGTTTCAATGAGTTGGTAATACCTCGGATTCGTTGTTTTATCTACAGATTGAAGTCTGCCTGTTCCATCCACATGCGTAACCGCCGGAATAAGATGCCGGACCCCTTTTTTTACCGGGAACACTTTTTCCATAAAGGGAACATCATCTACCACTTCAAAATATTCTGCGACATATTCTTTTAAAATCGAAGGTGCAAAAGGACGGAAACTTTCTCTTCGTTTAATTTTTGAATTCAGCAGTTCCTTAGCATGGAGATTTCTGGGATCTGCTAATATTGAACGACCACCCAATGCCCGGGGACCAAATTCTGCACGGCCATTAAACCATCCCACTACTCCATTATCTATTATTTTATCTGCAACCATGTCAAACAATACATCATCCTCATACTGGATAAAGTCAATATTATTAGAAACCAGAAAGGCTTTAATAAATTCATTAGAATAATGACTGCCCGTAAATGCAGAGGAAATAGCTGGTTGACGGGGAGCATGAAGGATATGATTATGCAGATACAGTGCAGCACCCATGGAAATTCCAGCGTCATGCCCGGCAGAAGGAATATAGACATTGGTAAAAGGGGTATTGCGGGATATTTTTCCGTTAGCTACGGAATTTTGCGCTACTCCTCCGGCGATGCAAACATTTGTAATTTTTGTAGTCTGGTGAAGATGGACCAAAATATGATAAATTAATTCTTCCGTGATCCGTTGCACGGATGCAGCCAGGTCTTTATGATATTGCGTAAGGGATTCAGAGCTCTTTCTTACAGGGCCAAACCGGGAAGCCATTTTTTTGGAGAAGAGCGGGGCAACTACCGGAATATGATCTTCTCCATAATATATAATTCCTTTGGAGGGAGACTGAAAGTATTCCGGGTTCAGGGTAAACAAACCATCGGAATGAAATTTAAGTACATCATATAGATCTTTAG
>JAYUXA010000180.1:0-6979 GCA_043753245.1 Chitinophagaceae bacterium | reverse complement strand
GAAAATCAGAATATAATTTACCGGGTAACTGTAAATAAATATTCGCCGGAACCTGCTGCCACAATTAAATGACCATCTTTGTACTGTTTGATCTTTACATCTTTACTGCCGGCAATCAGGGTTTTTCCTTCCCATACATATTGAGATCCCGAAGCCGGAATATGAATTTCGGCTTTCGTATTAGCAGGAATAGTTACACTCATTAATAATTTATTTCCTTGCTTTTTCCACGATGAAATAAATTCACCATTAATAGAGTGCATGGTTGCCTTCACATAATTAATTTTCTCTGTAGCAATTTCCGGGCGTATGATTACTGTACGGTATCCTGCTTCTCCAACTTTGAGACCAGCCATATTTCCAAACAACCATTCATTTACTGATCCGAATGCATAATGATTAAATGAATTCATTTCTGCGTTATTTTCAAATCCCTTTCCCTTGATATAACTATTCCAACGCTCCCAGATGGTGTTGGCACCATTTACCACTTCGAAACCCCAGGAAGGATATTCAGTGCTTAGTAATAATTTATATGCTGCATCCGAATGACCTGTTGCAGACAACGCAGGCAATAATGGCTTAACTCCTAAAAAGCCAGTTGACAACTTACCTCCATTAGTTCTGATCAACTCCACCAGCCAGTTTCCCGCTTTTTGATTTAAGGAAGAATCCAGCATGGCTATATAGATCGCATTGGCGTATGCTGTTTGCGTATGTCCGTCAAAACCCATATTTCCATCTATATACCCCTCACCTGTTCCGTAAGCAGCAGCATCGGTTGTCAATTTTCCATCCGTATCTGAATAATGTTTCAGGAACGCCTTTTTTATTTTTACAAAGATCCCGGTAAAAATCGCGGCCTCTTTTTCCTGATGGATAGCTGTCGCCATCTCTCCCATCATAAGAGCACAATATGCATAATACATCGTAGCGATCATGTCGGGTGGCGTTTTTTTGCCTACGGACAGCCAGTCACCAAATCCACCTTTGGGTGAAATATCTTCAAAACTAGCCTCGGGAAAAACATAACGGCCTTTACTTTTGACTTCCAGAAACTTCATGTAGGCCAGCATATTGGGCCAGAATTTTTGTATCATCCTGATATCCCCGTACGTTCTGTAAATAATATAAGGACATATTATTCCTGCTTCCGACCAACCGGGGGAATAGGTATCTGTGCTGCGCAAATTTGGGGCAGGCGCGTAAATAGGATACGTATCATCCGGACGTTGTGCATCATTAAGATCCACCAGCCATTTATTAAAAAAAGAGGCGATATCGGTATTGTAGGTAGCAGAAAGAATGTACGTCTGGGCATCACCGGTCCATCCCAGCCGTTCATCGCGCTGGGGGCAATCAGTTGGAATATCAAAATAATTAGAGCGCTGCGTCCATACAATATTTTTATACAATTGGTTAATGAGCGCATTGTCCGTTTCAAGCGTTCCCGTCTCCGGTGTGTTGGAAGTCATAACTATTCCTGTAATTACATCTTTTGAAGGAGTGTATCTCAAGCCTGCTATTTCTACGTACTGAAAACCATGATAGGTAAATTGCGGAGTCCAGGTTTCTTCACCTGCATCTCCTTTAATGATATAGGTATCCGTAGCCCGGGCTTTTCTAAGATTTTCTGTCATGAGACCACCGTCTGGAAACAATACTTCTCCATATCTGAGAACGATGGAATCTCCGGACCGGCCTTTTACCTTCAGCCGGACCACTCCGGCGAAATTCTGGCCAAGGTTGATGATATATTTGCCGCCAGGCCTTGCAGTAACTGACAATGCTTTTAATTCCATCATTCTTTTGACAGGTTCTCCAGGGTATAATTCCAGCTTGCGTGGAGAAGTATCGGGATAAACCGCCGCGTTTTTCCAACCGGCATCTCTGAATGAAGGTGAATCCCACCCTGCAAATGCAAGCCTGGCATCATAGGTTTCCCCATTCAGAATATCCGATTCTACTAATGGGCCATGAGCAGAGGTCCAGGAACTATCGCTGAGGATCATTTCCTTTTTCCCGTTTGTATATTCGATCTCGATCTGTGTCTTTAGCAAGGGAACCGTCCCGTAAAAGTTACGGACAACCGGGTTTCCTACCAGTAATGAATAGCCTAAATAACCCGCATACCATCCATCGGATACTACCGCTCCAACTGCATTTTTTCCTTTAATAAGATCTCTGGTCACATCGTACGTCTGGTAATAAACGCGTTTGTTGTAGTCTGTCCAGCCCGGTGTAAAATAATCATCTCCTATTCTTTTACCATTAATATGAAACTCATACAACCCTAAGGAAGAAACATACAACCTCGCTTTTTTTATAACTGCATTCACTACCGCCGTTTTCCGAAAATAAGGAGCAGGCGGAAGATGATATACCGGTCCTTTTCCCAGGGCACTCAGGTCGTTACCTATCCAGGAGGCTTTCCAGTCGCCCGTAGCTAACAAAGCCATTTCCCAACGGGCAGTACTGCTCCAGGCGCTGATTTTACCGGTCTTATCCCAGGCCCTGACCTTCCAATAACAAATTAAACGGGAAGCGAGCAATTGCCCTGCATATTCAATCTGGTTAGATGCATTGCCTTCCGTTTTTTTGGAATCCCACAGATCCGGATTTTCATTAGCCAATAAAGCGGGCGAGGTAGCTACCATAATCTGATACGCGGTCTGAACCTGTCCTCTTTCAGCCGATACCAGTTCCCAACTCAACCGGGGTTGCCGGGCATCGGTTACCGGATTGATTTTATATTCCGTCCGGAGTTGTTTGACACTTAGTCCACCATGCTGGCATAAGCCTGGTACAGAGAAAAAAAAGATGGCGAAAGTTACTCCAATCGTAAACGTAAATCGATTCATGAGGTGCAGTTAAAATAATAGCGTTAATCAGGCTCTAATATATGCCCATCCCCCTTAATACAAAGAATAAAAAATCAAAGAGGCTACTGTGGTCAGTTACATAGTATTAGGCTACCTTATAACACTCTTCTGAGTATATAACATTTCATCGAGCCTGCCGGGAAACGGGTGCTGGTGATCCGCGGGTTGATACAGTATTTAGTCATGTACAGGGTCATCCTGAATTCCTATTTCCCATTCAGGGATATTAATAGCAACTTAAAAATTCCTATTGTTCTGTGTTTCAAGGTGGTGTATCCGGGGCATGAAATTAGTATAGACGCTGGAAAGAAAACTATGAACCCCCGTAAACCCGGAACAACTGTAGGAAATCACCAGAGTCTGACAAATAACATCCTGAGCAATATTGCCGGTATGTTATTCCTAATTGGAATTATTTATTTTGTTTTTAATTAATACTGTGGTATTTAAAAGGATTTATTACATGGTTCTCCCTGATGCGGAAGAAGAATAGAACTTGATTGATTGTTGACCGCATGTTATGTCGTTCCCTGGAAGGGCTATACTTCCGAATAGGAGGAGAAGGTCTGGGCATTCGCGCCAATCGAAGGCAATGTTTACATCTAAACAGACTCTGAAAGACGCGCATGCCTGGTCTATTGGATAAGGATTAGATGATTAACTTTGAAAATCCCGGAGTAAATAGCCCCATTGTAGCAATTATTTACTTGTATAACTTTAAATAATGTCATTAGCACCATTACCGCTTACCGTTAAAAGGTCTATAGAACTCCTTGGATTATCATTTGTACTGTTGGCTCTTAACTATGCCAGTGGCATATTTGCACCATTGTTAATGGCCTTTTTTCTGTCTATCCTGGTACTTCCCATATTTCGTTTCCTGATTCGCCATCGCTGGCCTGAAATGCTGGCTATTTTCATTAGCCTGATGGTGATTTTGCTATTTATGGCAGCAATAGTGTGGTTTTTTTCTGCACAGCTATCTGCACTACTCTCGGATTTTCCCGCCATTAAAAAAAATGTGATCGCACACCTGAATACGCTAAGTGCATGGATAAACAAAAAGGCTCACTTTTCAACGGAGGCCCAGACTTCGCTGATCAATGAACAGAGTGAGAAACTGCTCAACTTCGCCGGAGGATTGCTGGGAAGTACCGCATCTTCGCTTACTTCACTCTTAGCTTTCTTCGGATTAATTCCTATTTATATTTTTTTAATTCTGTTCTACCGTAAACTGCTCGTTCAATTTATCTTTTCATGGTTCAATCCTTCAGATCATGAACGTGTACGGGATACCCTGCTGGAAACGCAGACTATTCTTAAAAGTTACCTGGTAGGACTGTTTATCCAAATAGGGTACATTACCATTTTACTGGGTGGAACTCTTATGCTATTGGGTATTAAAAACGCATTGCTGATCGGAGTCATTTTTGCCCTGCTCAATTTGATTCCATACGTTGGTGCACTGATTGGAAATATAATCGGTGTGTTATTAACACTTACCTCCGGGCAGGAATTACTTCCTATACTGCAGGTGCTTATTACTATTGCAGTAGTTCAATTTCTGGATAATAATATTCTGATGCCACGTATTGTTGGTTCAAAAGTGAGGATCAATGCACTGGCCAGTATTGTCGGCGTTATTGTTGGTGGTTCGATTGCCGGCATATCGGGAATGTTCCTTTCATTACCTATGGTAGCCATATTAAAAGTAATTTTTGACCATTCCAATCACTTTAAGCAATGGGGTCTTTTATTCGGAGATAAACGACCTGGTCTCAATTTCCTTTCTTCCCCGGTAGTGCCTGCTGCAGCTGTGGAAGAAAAAAAGGATTAATCCAGG
The DNA here is from genome assembly GCA_043753245.1 of Chitinophagaceae bacterium. Taxonomy (GTDB): domain Bacteria; phylum Bacteroidota; class Bacteroidia; order Chitinophagales; family Chitinophagaceae; genus Flavitalea. The sequence continues at coordinate 2,254 of JAYUXA010000180.1, read as the reverse complement.
ACGTTATGAGTGGTGTGTATTCTTTACCTGTTCACTATTATGGATTTAGCTAAACTTATAGAAGAATACAGGGCCCTGAACCTTCACGATGTCATTGACCATGACAGATTCCATCAATATGCTATTGTACATCACTCAAGTGCTATAGAAGGATCGACCCTGACCGAGGTTGAAACGCGGTTGCTTCTTGAAGAAGGAACTACTCCTAAAGGCAAACCGCTCGATCACAGTCTCATTGTTAAGGATCATTACGAGGCGCTTCGGTACACTTTATCCATCGCAGAAAACCAGGAAACTTTTGCGATTAAACTAATTCAGGAAATAAATGCCAGGGTGATGCACAGCACGGGAAAAACTTACCGCACTGTGTTTGGAGATATTGATGGATCAAAAGGAGAATTTATAAAAGGCAATGTGCATGCAGGAAGAAGTTACTTTGTTTCGTATGATAAGGTTGAGCCTTATACCAATAAATTAGTTGAATCTTAAATACACTAATGAAAGATCCTTTGTCTGTTGAAGATCAATTGCGTTTATCTTTCAGCGCACATTTTGATTTGGTTTCCATACATCCTTTTTATGATGGAAATGGCAGGACAAGCAGATTGTTGATGAATTATATTCAACACTATTTTAAGTTACCACTGACTATTGTTTTTAAAGAGGATAAAAACGAATACTTCGAGGCACTGCAGCAATCACGGAAACTGGAAAATAAAGCTATTTTCCAGGAATTTATGTCCGGGCAATATCAAAAACATTTGCAGAATGAAATTGTTGAATTTCAAAAAATGTCTACAGAGGAAACGTTGAGATCAGGCTCCGGAAAAGGAAAGGGATTTTCAATATTTTTTTGAAGTGTTTATGTATAAAAAGGTTTATCTGACTGATTTTCTATAAATATTTCCTGCAAATGGAAGGTCATATCCCCTAAAAAAATCGTAAGCGTTTTTGTTATAAGTTGCATTCAGGTGCAAAAAACATCGCCAATCAGTGGTTGTTTTTATTTATCTTCAGATATGACCAGGAAATAGTTCGGGGCTAAAAAATATCATTTCCACACTTGAAAAAGCCCATTGCGTGGTGTGAAATTTTCACTTTGTCATTGTTAAATATTATTCATGAAAAGAAACAAATTTATTGCTGCAATCACTGCATTAGTAACTACACCATTGATGTTAATTGCACAACGGAAAAATTTCTTACCAAGAAAAGATGAAGGGTTTAAGGTACAAGCAGGTGAAGGCCGAATTCATGGCCACATAAAATTAAAAGGTGTAAATGCTAATATTTTGGATGTAAAAATTTCCGGAGCAGATACAGATGGCGATTTGGCAATATTTGAACAAACTTCTCTTTCGCCAGGGAAAGGAACGCCGTTGCACATCCATCATTCTCAGGATGAAATATTTTATGTTATAGAGGGGGAATATTATTTTCAGGTTGGCGACAAAAAATTTCGTTTAGCAAAGGGGGATAGCGTTTTTCTTCCGCGAAAGGTGCCTCATGCCTGGACACAAGTTTCAGCAACCGGGAAGATGACTGTTATTATGCAGCCTGCAGGAAAATTGGAAAATTTCTTTGTTACAGTGGCTGCTTTAGAACATGAACCAACACCAAAAGAAATGGAGAAGATTTTTGCTGATAATGAAATGCAGATAGTAGGCCCTCCACTAAAAATAAATTAAAGTATCAACAACGTTTACTCGACATTGCCTGAATTACAAAATTAAAAACCAGTAGGGATTTTTCCGGAATATAATTCATGCACAGGGAAGATCATATCCCAATCTTTGCCCAAACAATATTGCCGTTCCCGATCTTTAACCACTATCCAATACAATTATACCGGAAAACCGTTGCGAATTTTGCATGTGCAAAACAAAGCGGGTAGCCTTTCCCGTGTGACTAAAGTGCTTACCATCTATTCGTACGACCATATGAATAGAGTGAAAACGATAAAGAAGAAAATCGGCGCGAATGGCATAGAAAACCTAATCGCTGATAACGTATATAATGAGTCAGGCCAATTGCGAAATAAGGCGGTCGGATCAGCAATTGAATCACAGCAATAGGATTACAACATACGAGGTTGGCTGGCGGGAATCAACCGGCCATATTTAAATGGTCGCACGTCAACAAATTACTTTGCTTATGAGTTGGGATATGATAAGCCGGAAACCCTATTCAGCGGATCAACGTATGCAAATCCAGGTTTCAATGGAAATATAAGCGGCTTAATATGGAAAAGCGT
>JAYUXA010000179.1:0-3264 GCA_043753245.1 Chitinophagaceae bacterium | reverse complement strand
CCAATTTACCCTGACGGGCATGGTACACCATTAGATCATTGATGGAAGATTGAGGTGTGGAAATACCTTTACGGCACTGTTTTCCCACATAGAGGATCTCTGCGCGCGGGTTTACATAACAATTTAATATCTCTGCACTCACCAGCCTGTCGGCCAGCACAACCTCTGCTTCCTGAAGGTATCGCAGCGTTTTCAGGGTGATCAGTTCAGGATCGCCCGGACCAGCCCCCGCAAGAATTACCTTTGCTATTTTAATAGTACTGTTCATGCTGCACTTTCTACTTTTTCCACTTTTTTTAATACTCCTTAATCCGGATTTCCTGCACTACGTACCTGTTCTTTATTGAATCATACATGCTCCTACAGTGACATGACTGGTTTCATCGATTAAAATTGCACCTCCGTTCACCCTTAATTTCGAGTACCTGTCAAACGGCAACGGGGAAGCAGTTTTGATGGTTGCCCTGATCACATCATTCAATTCGGCCTGCACAGGAGAACTGTTTCTTTCCAGGCTGTTTACATCCAGCTTGTATTGAATCTCTTTTATAACGCTGCGCACTGTTTTGCTATTAAGCTGCAGCATATATTTATTACCTGCTTTCAATGGTTTTTTATCCATCCAGCAGATCAGCACATCAAACTCCTGTTCCACCTCCGGTAAGGAATCTTCTTTCACAATAAGGTCACCCCTGCTAATGTCAATATCATTTTCCAGCAACAACACCACACTTTGCGGAGCGAATGCCTCTTCCACCTCCCTGCCGTTTATTTCAATGCAGCTGATGACCGATTTTAATCCTGAAGGCTGTACTACCACGGTATCGCCCTTACGATAGGTTCCGCTAATAATTTTCCCTGCATAACCCCTGTAGTCATGAAGCTCGTTCGTCTGCGGACGGATCACATATTGTACCGGAAACCGGGCATCCGTATGATTTACATCGTTCTTTACTTCGGTGTTCTCCAGCATCTCCAGTAAGGATTCTCCCTCATACCAGGAGAAATTAGGAGAGCTTTCCACAATGTTATCTCCACTAATGGCACTTATAGGTAAGTACCGGACATCTTTTAATCCGAGCGATCTGGCAACATTGGAATATTCTATTACAATATTATTATAGACATCCTGTGAATTTGCCACCAGATCCATTTTATTAACCGCAATGATAACATGAGGTATAGCCAGTAAGGATGCTATTATGGAATGCCTGCGGGTTTGTTCCACCACTCCATTGCGTGCATCGATCAGGATAACGATCAGGTCTGAGTTGGAAGCTCCTGTTACCATATTGCGGGTATACTGGATATGCCCGGGTGCATCGGCGATAATAAATTTCCTGGTGGGAGTAGAAAAATATTTATAGGCAACATCAATGGTAATACCCTGTTCACGTTCTGCACGCAGACCATCGGTGAGCAGTGCAAGATCAATTTCTCCGTTCTCTTTATTGCGGCTTTGACGGCCAATTGCTTCCAGCTGATCGATAAGGATCGATTTACTGTCGTAAAGTAACCGTCCGATAAGGGTGCTTTTACCATCGTCAACACTGCCTGCTGTAATAAATCTTAAAAGGTCCATTTGTATATTTTTACGTTGTTCCGGGGAACAGATCACTTTCGCTGTTAATGGGTATTGCTATTTTTTTTCGCAGGGCATCCTCATTTGAAAAGGAGATCTGCCTGATAAAAAAACACTAAAAATAGCCGTTCTTTTTCCTGTCTTCCATGGCTGCTTCCGAAACCCGGTCATCGATCCGCGTTTCTCCGCGTTCACTGGTTTTTGTAGCAATGATCTCGAGAATGATATCATCAATATGTGTTGCAACCGATTCTACTGCCGCGGTGCAGGTCATATCACCCACGGTTCTGTACCTCACCCTTTTGCGGGATACTTTATCGCCTGCGTCTAAACGTATAAATGCAGACATCGCTACCAGTTGCCCTTCATGCTCCAGCACTTCACGTTCATGCGAAAAATAAATAGATGGTAATTCTATATTCTCCCGCCGGATATAATTCCATACATCCAGTTCTGTCCAGTTACTGATTGGAAACACCCGTACGTTTTCTCCTTTATGTATTTTACCGTTATAGGTATTCCACAATTCGGGACGCTGCAGTTTAGGATTCCATTGGCCAAACTCATCGCGCACAGAAAATATCCTTTCCTTGGCACGTGCTTTTTCTTCATCTCTCCGGGCACCGCCAATACAGGCATCGAATTTAAACTCGTCGATGGTATCCAGTAAAGTATAGGTTTGCAATGCATTGCGGCTGGCAAATTTTCCTCCCGGTTCACTGAGGTTTTTCTCTCTGATCGTGTCTTCTACCTGCCTCACGATCAATTTTTCTCCAATTAATTTCGCCAGGTTGTCCCGGTAGGTTAATGCTTCCGGAAAATTATGTCCTGTATCAATATGTACCAGAGGAAAAGGAAATTTTCCCGGACGAAATGCTTTAAGTGCCAGATGCACCATTGTGATCGAATCCTTTCCACCGGAAAATAAAAGCGCCGGTTTTTCAAACTGACCCGCCACTTCCCGCATGATGTGAATGGCCTCTGATTCCAACTGGTCTAAATAATCAAATGAATAAGTGCCCATAATGTTAATGATTTGTAGTTGTCACAGGTTCGGCTTTTTCGTGAAGGCCACATTCTTTTTTAGTAGCATCTTCCCACCACCACCGCCCGGCTCTGAAATCTTCTCCCGGCCGGATAGCTCGTGTACACGGCGCACAGCCTATGCTTACAAAACCCCTGTCGTGAAGTGCATTGTAAGGAATATCGTTGCTGTTAATATATTCTTTAACGTCTTCAGTACTCCAGTGTAGTAAAGGACTGTATTTAATAATATTATTCCCCTGATCAAAATCAAACAAATTAAGATCCTGTCTCGATACCGAGTGCTCTCCTCTTAAACCGGTAATCCATATTGCATTACCGGCTAAAGCACGTTTCAGCGGTTCCACTTTGCGAATAAAACAACAGTCTTTTCTATTCTCAACGGATGCATAAAAAGAATTAGGTCCTTTAGCCGAAACCAATTCTTCCAGAAGAGTATGATTGGGATAATAAGGTTTGATAAGGGTATTATAGCGTTCGTTGGTACTGTTCCACACGGAGTACGTTTCCGGAAACAATCTGCCGGTATCGAGGGTAAATATGGAAACAGGAAAATGATTGTGAAGAATTTCATGCGAAATAACCTGGTCTTCGAAGCTGAAGCTGGAGCTAAATGTTACCTGACCAGGAAATTCAGC
>JAYUXA010000178.1:0-14924 GCA_043753245.1 Chitinophagaceae bacterium | reverse complement strand
GGCGGCAGTGAGTTTGATGCCAATGATGCTGAGTATCAGGATAGGCTATACCTTAATGATGGTAAAGCAAAATTTACCCTTAATGATAAAGCATTACCCAGGATGGGTTCGAGTAAATCATGTGTAGTGGGTGCCGATTACGATGGCGACGGTGATATCGATTTATTTGTTGGTGGAGGCAATGTGCCGGGATTTTATCCGCAGGCACCCGAAAGTTATCTTTTGCAAAATAATAAAGGAATATTTACCGATGTTACCCTTATTGCAGCACCTCAAATGAAAAACTTAGGCATGGTAACCAGTGCCAGCTGGACTGATATGGATAATGACGGAAGGCCGGATTTAATTATAGTGGGTGAGTGGATGCCCATCGCTATTTTCAAGAATATCGGAAATAAATTCAGTAATGTTACTAATAAGTTTGGTTTGCAAAATACTGAAGGCTGGTGGCAAAGTATAGTCAGTGGGGATTTTGATAATGACGGGGATATGGATTATGTAATTGGAAACTGGGGAACAAATACACCTTATACAGCATCTAAAAAAAAAGAGAATTAAGTTTTGGCAGCAGTTACCTATCACAATCTTCAAGAAACATTAGTGTAACAGGCGATATAAGATCTATAACGTTTTATACTGCAATGGGCGTAAAAACCAGAACCCTTGAATTTAAATAACATCCATCAACCGATAAAAAAATTGGATCATTTATTGTAATCCTTTGACTACCCCTTTACTGGTTCTGCAGTTTGCCTTTCTTTAATACTTTAACGCACACTTTACTTTTATACTCTGGAGTGAATTTTCCCTGCTCGCCATATTCATTATTAACAGGTATTTCGTTGATAAATTTACTTTAATAAACAATTCTAAAATTAGACTCATCACGGCCTAAAGTAATCTCTAAAATGGTAAGGATTAAAAGGAAATATTCTTTTGCTTTATATTTAATTCTTTAATCCAGATATTTTTGAACAAGACATTATGGCCTTCCGCCTGCAACTTTATACCGCCGGGAGAATCCGTTACCGGCCCACCACCATCAAGACCAGAATTTTTACCGCCCCATACTTTTTCGATAGGCTGGTCATCGTGAACTTTTACACCGTTAAAATACATGGTGACTCTGGCTTTTTCCGTTCTGATTCCATTTTCGAACCTTGCTGCACGAAACATAATATCGTAGCTATTCCATTTGCCCGGACCTTTATAAGCTGCATACGAAGAACTGGCTTCATTAATGACCGCTCCCATTCCATGAACAGTAGAGTCCCCATCTAATATTTGTATCTCGTACCGGTTTTGAAGATACACTCCGCTGTTTCCTCCTTTCTCTCCAACCAGAAATTCTACATGCAAACGAAAATCACGAAATGCTTTTTTTGTGATAATATCGGCTACTCCGTACATGCCCATTCCTACAGTAGTATCATGGCTGTTCACTGCTGTACCCGGTTCTACAGGATCAGCAGTAATCATCCATTTTATAGGAAGTGTACCGGAAAACCGCGGACCTTCCCAATACGTCCATTTTTCATCCAGCATTGCTCTTGAACCATCAAACAGGATTTCAGCTTTTTTTGGTGCTTTGGTTTCCAGCTTTTGCTGCGCCATAATCGAAGGCAATATAAAAAGTGCAAGTAAAAAGGCAGCGGTTATTCTTGTTGAACCTGTTATCATCACTTAATAGTTTAATAGCGCAAGGTATTGATAGTTTATAATTGGCTTTACTTCTTTTTTATCCTACAACATGAATAGGTTTTCCAGTGAGAAAACAAGCTATATTATTAATGGTTTCCTTCATCAACCGTTGTCTGGCCTCAAAACTTATCCAGGCGGTATGTGGTGTCACCAGGCATTTCTTGTGATTGGCTAAGGGATGATCCCTTCCTGGTGGCTCTTCCGATAATACGTCAAGTGCTGCACGGGCCAGCAATCCCTGGTCGAGCGCAGATACAAGATCCTGTTCATTAATTAACGGTCCTCTGGAGGTATTAATAAGCATTGCATCCGGTTTCATTTTGGATAATAAAAGGAGATCTACAAACTCTTTATTATCTGTAGTCAGAGGACAATGCAGCGAAACCACATCACTCTGTGAAAAAAGATCTTCCAGCTCCACCTGCTTCGCATAGGCATGTGCTTTCCGGGAACGATTATTAAAAATAACGTTCATTCCGAACGCGGCTGCAAAAGCAGCTGACTGCTGTCCAATTCGTCCAAAACCAACTATCCCGAATGTTTTACCCTTCAGCTCCGTGATCCTTTTTTTAGTATAACTCCATTGGCCGGAGGCTGCCCATCCGTTATTTGTGGTACTGGCTGCATTTACACTCACATGATTGACCATCTCCAGCAATAAAGCAAAAGTGTGCTGCGCAACAGAATAAGTGCCATATTCCGGAACATTGCAAACTATTACCCCGGCTTCTTTTGCGGCCATCAGATCTATATTATTGTACCCCGTTGCAGTGACTGCAATCATTTTTAGCTTTGGTGCGGACCTTATAACCTCCCTGGAAATAATGGTTTTATTTGTAATAATAATTTCAGCTGAAGCGCAGCGTATTGATGCCAGATGTTCCGGTGTGGTATCAAAATAATCCAATTGGCCGAAATCCATTATCGATGTCCATTCCAGATCACCCGGATTAAGTGTTGCGCCGTCTGTAACTACGATCTTCTTCATGAATAAAGATATTTTAAATAACCAATGAAAAAAAGGAGACTTTTATACCCATGGCCATTCACCAGGAACATCTTGAACGAATATTTTACACTGCATTAAGTGCTGTTCATCCAGCTAAACTGGTGCCTGAATTTCTTAGGATAGATGACGAAAAAATGATCATTGGAGACCACCAATATCTGGCCGGTCATTTTAGAAATATTTTTGTTGGCGGCGCAGGAAAAGCCTCGGGTGCTATGGCTGCTGCTGTAGAAAAATTGTTGGGCAACCGTATTACCGACGGGATAATTGCGGTTAAAAAGGGACACGCTGTGCCGTTGGAATTCATCAGAACTATAGAAGCAGGGCATCCCTTGCCCGATTATAACAGTGTCCATGCCGCCAGCCAGCTTCTGCAATTAATAAAGAAGGCCGGCGGCAAGGATCTTTTTTTGTTTTTATTAAGTGGCGGTGCCTCTTCGTTAATTACTGATCTGCCGGAAGGAATTGAGCTGCGTGAGCTGGACAAAACGTTTCAGTTGTTGGTGAATAGTGGTGCCTCTATTCAGGAGATGAATACGGTCAGAAAACATCTATCTGGAATAAAAGGAGGTCAACTTATACAACACAGCAATAGCGCTACCGTCATCAGTTTTATTCTGAGTGATGTGATCGGGAATGACCTGGCAGTAATTGGCAGTGGACCCACCGTAGGAGATCCTTCCAGTTTTGAGGATGCCGCAGCGGTGCTGCATAAATATGAACTTACAGAACGCGTATCCGTATCCATCAATAATCATATCAAAAAAGGAATACAGGGTTCTATCACCGAGACGCCTAATCCGGGAAATCCTTTATTTGCGCTTACCAGTAATTATATAATTGGCGATCAGGCTATCGCGCTTAAAGCAGCTGCGGCGGAAGCGCTTAATTTAGGATATCAACCCCATATTTTAACGGATTTCATGAGTGGGGATACGGAACAGGCCGCGCTGCAATGGGTAAAAGAAATAGAAAAATATAAGTCCTCCGGCAAATATTGCCTGATTGGGGGCGGGGAAACAACTGTTCAGGTAACCGGGAATGGGAAAGGGGGAAGAAACCAGCATTTTGCGCTGGCGGCGGCTATTTTATTACAGGACCGGCCAGGTATTATTCTGCTTGCTGCAGGTACGGATGGAACAGATGGTCCTACTGATGCTGCCGGAGCGGTTGTTACGGGGGAGAGCTATGCTCAAGCGTTAACTCTCGAACTTTCCCCGGAAAACTACCTGAAAAACCATGACTCGTATCATTTTTTCATGCTGGCTGGCGGATTGCTGAAGACCGGCCCCACGCAGACGAATGTGATGGACCTGGTAATCACGCTTATCGGGTAGAATGGTGCTTGATTTGCACCTGACAATATTCACCTAAAACCGTTTTTCAACGTCAGCAGCGTTATTTAGGTTTAGGGGGTTCCTAAGGAATTATTTTTTGTATATTGCGCCCCCAAACTGCAATATCTTTACTTTGGTTAGATTAGAAATTGCCCGATAGTATAACGGTAGTACCGCAGATTCTGGTTCTGCTTGTCTTGGTTCGAATCCAGGTCGGGTAACAAAGCCTCGCACGAAGTGCGGGGCTATTTCATTTAGCGGCGTTGCAAACTTGTTTGCATAAGCAGATAAATAAAATAGTCCGCGAGCGAAGCGATTGAGGCTTTGGGTAAAACAATGCGGTATGGTTCAGCGCAGCTAATCCAGGTCGGGTTAACTGTCTTAATACTTTAGCACTTCATTATTCAGTTTTAGCCTTGAATAGAATCATGGCTTTTTAGATTTACTTCATTATATACTCTTCTATATTTTCCGGCGAAATAACATGCGTTTGGGTATTGGGATAATTTTCAGTAAACGTCAACGGAAAACGTGCTTTTGCCTTTGCATTCCATTTGATTTCAAAAGCATTAATTATATTGCCATGCTCTTCTATCAAGTCAATTTCCTGCTGCTGCGTAGTACGCCAGAAATATTGTGAGGCATCAATATCATTATAAGAAAGGTATTTCATTCTCTCTGCTATCACAAAATTCTCCCACAAAGCCCCGGCATCGGTTCTTTCAGTCATAGGTTTGAAACTGTTAACAATAGCATTACGAATACCGCAATCATAGAAATAAACTTTTTTCCCTTTTTTAATTTCATTGCGAACGTTACGATTTAATGCAGGCAGGCGAAAAACCACAAAAGCTTTTTCCAGAAGGTCTATATATTTGTCCACTGTTTCTTTATCTGCACCAATTGTCTGGGCAATCTCCTGATAACTTATTTCACTACCAACCTGTAAAGCTAATTCCTTCAACAATTTTTCCAACAACAGCGGCTTCTTGATCTGATCAAGCATAAGCAGGTCTTTATATAAATAATTGCCTGCCAGTAATTTCAACAATTCTTTTTCTTCGCCTGGTTTCGTGACGATACCTGGATAATAACCATAAATCATACGATGTTCAATCAGGCGTTTTTCTTCCAGAAGGCCATGATGATTAACCATTTCAGAAAAGCTAAGGGGATAAAGCATAAACTCGTATTTCCTGCCTGTGAGTGGTTCATTGACCTGACTTGATAATTCAAAAGCAGAAGAACCCGTTGCAATCACCTGAACTTCTTTTATTTGGTCTGTTATCAGCTTTAGTGTTAGACCAATGTTGGGAATACGTTGTGCTTCATCAATAAAGATTATTTTTTTCTTTCCAATAAGTGCCTTCAATTTTGTAGAGGTCGTATTGCTCAGAACATCACGGATATCAGCTTCGTCTCCATTACAATAAATCCATTCTTCTTCCTGTGCTTTTAATATCTGGTCAATTAAGGTGGATTTCCCCGTCTGACGAGCGCCAAATAATAGCAAAGCCTTCCCCTTGAAAAGCCTTGCATTGAAATTGTATCTTATGTGTCGTTGTATCATCACTAAAACCCAAATTAAGCTATATTTTGTCACAAACCGCTAAATAGTATACTAATTAACGGTTCTAGTCGAATAATATTATATATAATGTGGTTTTACCGTTAAAATATACTTCACTTTCTCCGGAACTATATGGGGCAATTCTGAAGCAGGACAGTTTTTGGGGGGACTCCTACAACAATTGCAGGCTTATTACACAGAAGCACTTAATTTCGGAAGACCTGGAATTTTACCACAACAAGGGAGGATCTATAACCTCAAAACACAACTCATCACTGGATTAAAAAATAGTATTTGTGGCAAAGTGACGAGAATACTGGCCTGTAATTCGGATTTTCAACATAGCATCATAACAGGATTGACTTCGAATTTCTTAGCTAGATCTGCAAGGGCAACTGATTCTTTAACGGGTTCAAGAGCTACTTTTGCTTTGAAGGCTGGTGTGAATTATCTGCCTGTATGCTTTTTCATTTAAGATAGTTAAATTACTATAATAATTAAATAACCCCCGTGGTACGAAATTCAAGGAGTAGTATACTCCTAATGGGGGTATATTTACTAGAATCACATCTTTGCATTTATTGCTGAACATAACTCAACTTAAAAAGAAATATGAAAAAGATTCTCGTTACTACTGATTTTTCTGACAAATCTAAAGCCGGTTTATTTTTTGCAATACAATTGGCGTCTCAGAATAAATGCAGCCTTACTTTTTTTCATGCTTTTCACATATTAACACCAACAGCATGGAACTTTACAAGAATGGAGGCTTATGAAAAAGAGCAAACAGAAATAATTCGCCAAAAGCTGGTTTTGTTTGTTGAAAAAATTTACAAGGGCTTAGATATAACAGCAGCAAAAATAAAATGCGTTATTACACAATCTCCTATGCCTCAAAGCAGCATCATGGAATATGCGCAAGAAAATAAGTTCGATTTTATTTGCATCAGTACAAGAGGTGCCGGCAAAGTGGAAAGGATTTTAGGCACCAATACCGGAAATCTTATCAACCAATCAGCGGTTCCCGTAATTGCTGTACCGTATAAATATAAATCAGCTCCCATTGCCAGCATCTTATATGTGTCAGACCTTGCTCATTTAAAAAAAGAAATTATAAAAATAGTGGCATTTGCCAGGCCATTAAAAGCAAAAATTGAATTATTGCATCTTACATCAGTAATGGAAAACAGCGACCAATTAAAAGATATTGAAACAGCTGTTAAAAAAATTGCTTTCTACCATATCAGTTTTAATTTAACTAATCGAAATCCCGATGAAACCTTAATTTCTGATATTGAAACAACCATAAAAAAGAGGAAGCCTTCGATGATGATAATGTTTACAGAGCAAAACAGGAATTGGTTTGAAAAAATATTTTTATCCAGTAAATCCGCTGAATATTCTTTTAACGCAAAAGTGCCTTTATTGGTTTTTAATAAGTCGTAAGTTTATTAAGTGTTAAAATAAACAGTTGGTTGTAGACCACCACGTCAAAACCATCTTTTTCGACAGGCTCCCCTTTTTGCAAAAGGTCCCGCAGAAGAATATCTTCATGGGCGATCTTGCGTAAGGAATTAAATATATGATTGCGGGTGATGGTGTTCAGGTAAGCTGTAAAGTAATTAATTCCGGAAAGCTTTTCCCGGTGCAGCCATAGTTTAATGAATACGTCCTGAACCACATCTTCCGCAGCCGATTCTATACCTGTCAGCTTCCAGGCTATCGAAAATATTTTTTTATTATAGAGGTTGTAAAGCTGGTGAAATGCCTGCTCATCTCCCTTTGAAACCCGTAAAAGAATTTCTTTTTCCATTAACAGCTAGTTCATTATCAGTACCAATAATAAACAATCTTAAGATATCAGGGTGAGAAATGTTGGTTGGCTTCAACAGGTAAATGGCATTGCATTTTACAGAACCCCTTTAATGTTCATGGCGATAAAAGAATCCCATAATTGTTATTGGCTTTCCTAAAATCCTTTTACTATAAAACTATTTTAAGATGAAAGCCGGAGTAAATAACCAATTAACTAAATATCACATATTTTCAAATACGATAAATTATACAATTATTTAATATTGATTGCTTTAAGATACCTAAAATGCTTTTTTGCTTTTTTCAGGTACTTCCAACCTTCCGTAAAACGGGTATAAGGAACTCCCTGCTTATTATTTATACGGCTGATATGAAATAAAATAGTCCAATGCCGTATAATTTCGCGGTAAGCCTCTCCTATCGAGTAATGCCCTGTGTAAATATGATTAGGAATAGAACCTGCTCCATTAAATTCCAGAATAGTAAAGTTATTATTTAGTATCATCTCGTCAATAGACTGGCATTTGATATCGTACCTTCCGTAATAAAAAGATCCCGAGAAGTGACTGATAGCATCAAATGCTGCGATAAGGTTCTCATTGATTTTTTCAGAAAGATCAATGAATTGAGCCCCGTATATACGGTTGCCAATAAATGACAAAACAAGCTCCTCTCCTTCCGACAGAATAGTATTCCAGTTTGCCGCGTGTTCTCTTTTCAGAAATTTTATATGTTGTTCAGAAATGCTACGTTTGGTGATGAGCTCCGAAACAGTTGAGCTGCCATTGCCTCTCAAACTCAATAGCTCTTTTTGTATAAACGCGGTGATCACTCCTTTTTCATTGCCGGGGTAGCGGTAATAAAAAATGCTGACTTCAAGAGGCAGCGTGCTAAAATCCTGTATCAGATAATCCACCGTCATCTGCTTATGATAATGAATTAACCGGGAAGCCTGATCTACCTTTCTGAAAAGAATACCTTCCATGCCAATGTCGGGCTTAACAATGAATGGATATTGAAATTCATTCAATTGTACCTTTTGGATAAGTGCTTCTTCAGATAGTCCGGGTTCAATATAAATAGTTCTTGGATATAAGAGCTCAGGTAACAACGCATATACTTCGCGCTTGGATTCTCCCTCAAATCCACCAAAAGAGATGAACGGATTAGAAGTGCTGAAAAACCACAGAGAGCGGCTCCGGATACAATAATAGATCCAGACAAAAAAAAGGGGGAAGTAAAATACACCAAAAGGCCAGTGCTGCCAATCTTTGATACGGTTAGAAAATACTTTCAATCCATGGATTTTAAAACGAGTAGGTTTTACTTTCTATAAGTTTGTTGTTTTCATCGGCATACACTATAACCGGACGGTGATTTTCAGCCTCTTCATCTGAATAATACCCAAAAGCAATGATATGAATCTTATCCCCTTTACTGAAATGTTTGGAGGCCGCGCCGTTCAACGATACATACCCGGCTTTTTTGGCTGGAACCACATAGGTAAGTATCCTGCTGCCAGTGGCCAGATTATTCACATGAACCAGTTCGAACATCTTTAATCCTGAAGCCTCTATCAGATCATTAGGGAGGCTGATACTTCCAGGATAGCTTTCGGAGCTTTCTGAAACAATTAATTGCTGAATTTTTACACGCAGGAGTTGCAATAACATAAGTCTTGATCTTAACGTTTGTTAAAAGGTACAATTAAAAAGCCATGCCATCTCCGGGAATTGGCTTTTTACAGAAGAGCATCAGCAGCTTTTACAGAAGTAAAGATCAGGATAAAATATACTTTGCAAGGGCTACACCCAAAAAAAGTTTTATTTTAATGGAGAGAAATCAAGTGGAACCAGGTAAACCGATTCTATCCGGTCAACGATTTTACCATTGGCTTCAGAAGCAGCTTTGGCTTTCACCCATTCGGGATCTGTGCCGAAAGTAGCAAAAGAGGCTTTCCCTTCCTCTTCGGATTTATGGGCTAACAGATAAACCAGGTTAGGCTGATGGCCTTCTTTCTCAATGGTATTCCAATATACGATGTTAGTAATCCGATGCTTTTCAAACAGTTTCCTGGTATGATCACGAAAACGATTGTTTACAGCTTCCAGTTTACCGGGAAAACAATGGTAGGTTCTTAGTTCAAATATTCTTTTTCCTCTGCGGTGTGTTTTTGATACAGCTGCCGACAGTTCCGGCATCATGCGCATAAATACCTGGTCTACCTTCGCCACCAGTTTGCCATTTGCTTCCGACTTTGCCGCGGCATCTACCCATTCAGGATCAGTAGCAAAACTATTCCACAAACTATCCCGGGAAGGCTCATTTGGATAAGCCAGTATAAAATACAGACTGTAGTTAGTGCTGTCTGCAGGAATAAAATAGGCTACGCTGGTGATCCCATGCTTCGCAAAAAGCCGGATCGTATGATCATTGAACCGTTTGATCAGGTCAGGACGCCTGCCATCGTTACAATGATAGGTTCGCCATTCAAAATACCTGGTATCGGGCTTCTGAGAAAAGGAAGTAAGTGAAATAACCATAAAAAGCAGTAGTAGATAATGTTTCATCTGTGCAAAATTGTAATACAAGGTAGAATAAAAATAGTGTTACCCTCTTGCATCTGATAAAATTAAGTATTATTTTGTTGGCTCTTCCTCTCCTATCGGATCATCCGCCCGGCACTTTCAATATTCTTTCCTGATCCGATTATTAGCCAGATAATACCCTAACGTCATTTCGTACTTATGAAACGTATATACTACTGCGCCATTTACCTGTTTGCTGTTTCAGGATGTCAGAAAGAATTAAGTCTGGAGCAGACAGACTTAAACTCAATAAAAGCTGAAGCTTTTCAGAGGACTATTGTTGAAAAGAAATTTCAGCTTAAATCTTTTTACTCGGATACTCCCGTTGATTATGTGGAAACAGATACTGTAGTAAAACAGGAAACTAATTTATGGTGGTATGTGAGCGGTTACCTGAAAGATGATGGCAATGTATTCTCCTCCAACAAAAAAAATCTTTCCATCACGCAGAATGCTTTAAAAATCCCCGGCATAACCGATGCTGTTCTTAATAGGAACTATACGATCGGCAGTGACAAGGATGGGGTCTTTATGATTTTCCTGGATAATGAATACAAGCCACTCACCTATCGGGTGTTTGCCTCCGGTCCCGATTATTTTATATTATCCGTTAAATGGAAATACGGAGCTACGCTCTATTCAAAATTTGAGGTTATTCCCATATAGCGGCTCCGTATTTGGCTGAAGAACTAATTTGATACCTTGCTGATTGCTTTTAATTTTTTTTCTATCGAAGCAATGGCTCGGGTAGTTTTAAGGAATGAATCCGGTGTCACCGAGATACTGTCGATCTGCAGCTCCACTAAAAACTGTGCGAAGTCTGGAAAATCGGATGGGGCCTGACCGCATATTCCTACTTTCACCTTCATTTTTTTTGCCTGGGCAATCAGCATACGGATCATTTGTTTAACCGATTCATCGCGTTCATCATAAAGGTGCGCCACAAGAGCAGAATCTCGGTCTATCCCCAGCGTAAGTTGTGTGAGGTCATTGGATCCGATGGAGAAGCCATCGATGTATTGCGCAAATGCTTCTGCCATAATAATATTGGAAGGCAGCTCAGCCATGAGGAACAGCTCCAGACCATTCTCTCCGCGCACCAGACCATTTGCACGCATGATCTTTTTTACGGCTTTTAATTCTTCAACGGTCCGGCAGAATGGGATCATTACCGTAACATTGGATAACCCAAATTCGTTTCTTACTTTTTTAATGGCCTGGCATTCCATTGCAAAAGCATCTTTATATTTTTCAGAGTAATATCTTGAAGCACCCCTCCAGCCGATCATTGGATTTTCTTCTTCCGGTTCAAAATATTCACCTCCAAGTAAATTGCGGTATTCATTACTTTTAAAATCCGAGAACCGGACAATAACTTTTTCGGGATAAAATGCAGCGGCAATTTTTGCTATGCCGAAAGCAAGTTTATCTATAAAGAATCTTTCTTCTGATTCAAAACCGGTAATTCTTTTGGCGATCTCCGCCGAAAGTTTTTCATTGCCGATGGTCGTATGTTTTAACAATGCCAGCGGATGCACCTGTATGTAGTTATTAATAATGAATTCTTCGCGAGCCAGTCCTACGCCCTTATGCGGAAGTGCGGCAAACTGAAAAGCGATAGCGGGGTTTGCCACATTGAGCATGATAGCCGTATCGACAGTTTCCAGCTCACTCAGGTCAGTCGTGATTTTTTTAAATGTTCTTGTCCCATTATAAATAAAACCGGTGGCCCCTTCAGCACAGGAGACCGTTACTTCCTGACCGTCTTTTAAAATCTCCGTGGCTGTCTGGCAACCAACAATTGCCGGCACACCCATCTCTCTGGCAACAATGGCTGCGTGACAGGTACGGCCTCCTTTATTGGTAATAATTGCAGATGCTTTTTTCATGATGGGTTCCCAGTCGGGATCGGTCATATCCGTTACCAGAACATCGCCTTCTTTAAATTCATGACCTTCGGATACCCTTCTGTCCAGAGAATATAAAATATTGACTTTACCCGATGCTATTTTATCACCCACTGCAATGCCCGTCAATACGGGAACGGGAGTATGCGCATCTTCCTGCATCAGGTATTCGGTAAAGACATTATTATTTTTACGTGAATGAATTGTTTCCGGGCGTGCCTGTACAATATAAAGCACCTGCGTAATCCCATCAACGGCCCACTCCACATCTACCGGGCACCAGCGACCGTATAAGCCGGAATAATAATTTTCAATTTTACATACCCAGTCGGACAGTTTCAGAATATGGTGATCGTCCAGGCAAAAACGGGTTTGCTGCAGTTTATCCGCAGGGATAATTTTCGTTCGCTCATCCGGATCTTCGCCATACACCATCACTTTATCTTTTACACCCAGTTTCTTTTCTATGATAGCCGGAAATCCTTCTTTCAATGTAGGCTTGAATACAATAAATTCATCCGGAGAAACTGCGCCCTGCACAACGAGTTCGCCGAGGCCGTAAGATCCGTTGATCACTACAACATCTTTAAATCCACTTTCCGTATCCAGCGAAAAAGCAACTCCGGAAGAAGCAAGATCCGACCGCACCATTCTTTGTACACATACCGACAAACCGATCTGTGTGACATCAAAATCAAAAGTATCCCGGTAGCTAATGGCACGATCGGTAAATAAAGAAGCAAAACAATTGCGCACGGCATCAATGAGGGCAGAAGGTCCACGGACATTTAGATAGCTCTCCTGCTGGCCGGCAAAGGATGCGTCAGGAAGATCTTCCGCCGTTGCAGAAGAGCGGACCGCCACATCGGTGTATTGCTGAAGGTTGTTTTGTGATAATAATTCATAGGCCTCAATAATTTCACCTCCCGGCCCACGGGGAAACCGTGCATTACGTATGGCCTGACGGATACGCAGACCACTGCGGCGCAGCGACTCTACATTATCGTAATCAATGTTTTTGATTTCCATGGCAATAAAGTCTTCCAGATAGTTGGTGCGCAGAAATTGCCAGTATACTTCGGTGGTAATGGCAAACCCCTCGGGCACCGCAATTCCGATGGAAGATAAATTACCAATCATCTCGCCGAGGGAAGCACATTTTCCACCGACCAATTTAATATCCTTCATCCGGATCCTTTCCAGATTAATTACAAGTTCTGTTTTCATGATGGCAATCGTTTTAGAGGTAAGCAATAAATGGAGAAATTTGAAATGTTTAATGGTTGATGAAATGCACTTTTTGTCAGAATAATACAGACTGGACTCTATCTGCCCGGTTTCTTTTTTTACTCCCGGTAGCGTATTTAAGCGTTTATCGGAATTAATAATCTTCTGCAGTTGGAATAATTTATTAGCCGTAGTGTATACGTTATTATCACAATACATTTTATTGAGGTATTAAAATGAATAATTCCGGCCGTTATTCATCAGCCCTCAGCATTACCTGCCAGGCTTGTTCCCGCCTTCCTTCATCAAGCAGCTTTTTAGCGTAAGCATGCAGCTTTGCTGTTTTTTCCGCACCCTGAAAATTTTCCTGAATTGCATTAAGCTGTTCATCAAAGTGATCGGGAGAAAGCAATGGCAATACCTGTACGCTGGCGAATTGGGCAAGATGATTTCCGGTAAGCGCCCTGCTGGTTTTAAAATTACCAGGAAGCGCATCTATCCCAATTCCGGGCATAAGACCAGGTTTATCGACTTTAAAAAGAGTAGCAGGAGAAATCCGTGCATACCAGTCTCCTCCCATGCGGGCAATCAGTTCTAATTTTTCCTGCATCACTTTTTTATTGGAAGTCAGGATTTCATTATCGATATGAAAACAGAGTATTTCTGCGATAATCAGCTGACCGGCACCCCCGTTTTCACCCAGCGATTTAATCTCCGTTACCCGGCATTCCAGTTTGGCTTTACTTTCTTTTACCATAGGTGGTTGAACCAGGGTAGCTTTTTCTTTTGTAAATCCTGCCTTCAGAAATTCATCCGTACCTTTTGGATAGTCGCAGCTGCTGAGAGAAACCTGCTGCACCATATCGGAGGTAACGACATTGATGACCACTTCGGGCAGTTCAAGAATGTTCTGTAGGGTATGTTTTACAGTATTATCGCGAACACGACGGGCCGGAGAAAACACTACTATGGGAGGGTTTGCGGAGAAAAGATTGAAAAAGCTGAAAGGGCTAAGGTTTACGCAACCATTTTTGTCGGTGGTAGAGGCAAAGCAAACGGGCCGTGGTGCAACAATATGCTGCAGATAGTACTGAATACCAGTGGTGGACAGTTCATTGATGTGGAAAGTCATGGTGAATAGCCGTAAAAAGAAAATAAGGAAATCAGGTTAACGGGAGTGTGTGTAAGAGAAGGATCAGGAGGCATCAGTAGCCAGCGCCTGCATAAGGAGGGGGTAGCAGATGCGCTTGTCGCCAAAAGGTTTATTTGCGTAATCAGGTTGCATGACCTGCAATATAAAAGAACTTTTTATATAAACATGATTTCCGATTTCAGGGAGATTGTTCTACTTTTGCAGCCCTTTAGGGATAAAAAATGGCGGGGTAGCTCAGGTGGTTAGAGCGTTGGATTCATAACCCAAAGGTCACGAGTTCAACTCTCGTCTCCGCTACTGAATGGAAATTTTCATTATAAGTTTTTGCTTTGGCTGCTTCAAAAGAGCAGCCTTTTTTTTAGATTAAAATGTATGGGCGAATACTGGATGAAGGCAAGATGTTCTCAACTGTATAATTTGACAATCAAATCGAATTATACGCGATCAATGCTTCCTGAAGGCAATCCATTGCATTATTAAGATCATCCGTATTTAATACATAAGCCAGCCGTACTTCTTTTTTTCCAAGCCCTGAGGTTCCATAAAATCCGGTTGCCGGAGCCAGCATAACCGTTTGATTTTTGAAAGTGAAGGATTCCAGCAACCACCGGCAGAAC
>JAYUXA010000177.1:0-7073 GCA_043753245.1 Chitinophagaceae bacterium | reverse complement strand
CAGGAGCAGGTGGCAGACCTAATCTTAATGATGAAAAAAGACAACGCAAACGCATTCCTATTCAAAGGAAAGATGCACCTGTTCAACGGGCCAACGATCCATTTAAACGCCCCGCGGCCGATGCACCTCCACGCACCCCGGCAACAGGTATTGCTGCAGCTGCAGGATTAACTCCAGGCACCGGTGGTGGATTTAGAAGAGACTTCAGACCTGCACCGGCAGGAGGTCAGGGAGGAGCAAGAACAGGTGCGCCAGCCCGTTCCGGCGGACGTACATCCTTCCTTCCCCGCGGAGAACAAAAAGAAATCGATAAAAAAGAAATTCAGGATAAGATCCGTGAAACGCAGGCTAAACTTGCTGGTTCCGGAGGTCGTGGAAAAAGTCTGAAGGCTAAATACCGTCGTGCCAAGCGTGATGAAATTGCAGAAAATGCAGGATCAGATGATATGCAGGACAATAAACTTCAGCTAACTGAATTTATCAGTGTAAGCGAACTGGCTAACCTGATGGATGTGAGTTATGCAGAAGTGATCGGCAAATGTATGAGCCTTGGCCTGATGGTGTCCATTAACCAACGCCTGGATGCAGAAGTGATCGAGCTTGTGGCAAGTGAGTTTGGCTTCGATGTCGAGTTTATCGACATGGAAAAGCAGCTGGAAATGGAAGAAGAGGAAGACCGGGACAATGATGAAGACATGACAGCCAGGGCGCCGATCGTAACCATTATGGGTCATGTCGATCATGGTAAAACATCCCTTCTTGATTATATCCGAAGCGCAAATGTAGTAGCAGGGGAAGCCGGAGGAATTACACAACATATCGGAGCATATGAAGTGACCCTTCCAAACGGAAAACACATCACCTTCCTGGATACTCCCGGACACGAAGCCTTTACGGCTATGCGTGCCCGCGGTGCCAAGATCACCGATATTGCTGTAATAGTAATTGCAGCGGATGATGCTGTAATGCCGCAAACCAGAGAGGCTGTCAGTCATGCACAGGCCGCAGGAGTGCCGATGATCTTCGCTATCAATAAGATCGATAAAGACGGAGCGAACTCCGCAAAAATATACGAGCAACTGGCCAACATGAACATTCTTGTGGAAGCATGGGGAGGTAAATTTCAAAGCCAGGAGCTTTCCGCCAAACAAGGACTTAATGTAGATAACCTGCTCGAAAAGATATTGCTCGAAGCCGAATTGTTGGATCTGAAAGCCAATCCTGACCGCGAAGCGACAGGCACCATTGTGGAAGCTACCCTGGACAAGGGTCGTGGTTATGTAGCTACCGTACTGGTGCAGAACGGAACACTCCAGGTAGGTGACCTGGTGGTATCCGGTCAACATTTCGGAAAGGTGAAAGCGATGTTCAATGAAAGGAACAGACGCTCTGAGGCTGCACCTCCCTCAACGCCAGTGCTGATCCTCGGACTTAACGGCGCCCCTCAGGCAGGTGAAAAGTTCCGGGTATATGAAGATGAGGCAGAAGCGAAAGAAGTAGCGAACCGTCGTGCCCAGATCCTTCGGGAGCAGGGTATCCGTACCAAGAAACACATTACACTCGATGAGATCGGCCGAAGACTTGCTCTGGGTAACTTCAAGCAGCTTAATCTGATCATAAAAGGTGACGTGGATGGTTCAGTAGAAGCACTGAGTGATTCATTACAGAAATTATCTACCGAAGAAATCGCTATAAGCATCGTTCTCAAAGGAGTTGGAGCCATTACAGAAAGTGATGTATTGCTTGCAACTGCTTCTGATGCGATCCTGATCGGATTTAATGTACGCCCTTCAACACAGGCTTCCAAACTTGCTGAAACCGAAGGTGTGGAAATCAAAACCTATTCGATCATCTACAATGTGATCGACGAGATCAAGAGTGCCATGGAAGGTATGCTTGAGCCGAAGATCCAGGAAAAGATCGTGGCCAATGTGGAAGTCCGTAATGTATTTAAATTTGATAAGGCCAGTGTAGCAGGATGTTATGTACTGGATGGAAAACTTTACCGCAATTCCAAGATCAGGATCATCCGGGACGGCATCGTAATTTATCCGACCGGTGAAGGTGCCTCGGCAGAACTTGCTTCTCTTAAACGTTTCAAAGACGATGTAAAAGATGTCAGTTCGGGAATGGAATGCGGCCTGACCGTTAAAAATTACGTTGATGTCAGGGTGAGTGATATCATTGAAGCTTACGAAGAAGAAGAAGTTAAAAGAACATTGTAATCATAGCGCATCTTACCGGGATCCCGGTAAGACGCGCTCTTAGCTGTAGCCCTCACTGATTTGACATTTAATTATGACAATTCACCTCTATTTTTGAAACAATGAAACATTCTTTTTTAGCCTTTGTTTTACTGACTTCTGTTTCAGCATTTGCGCAACATAAAGTTGTTGCCGATAAAATTATCGGCATTGTAGGAGATAAGGTGATACTGCAGTCTGATATTACCAATGCGATCACTGATCTTCAGCGCCAGCAGAATATGCAGATCCCCCCTAATGTGGAATGTTATATCATGGAGCAGCAGTTGATTTCAAAGGCCATGGTTGTTCAGGCGGGAAAAGATTCGATTGAAGTTCCGGAAGAAGAAGTGGAAGCACTGCTTGACAATCAGGTTCGTGGATTTATAAACCAATACGGATCAAAAGAGGCCCTTGAAGAAATAGCAGGAAGAACGATATATCAGATCAAAGAAGATTTTCGTCCGGGATTCAGAGAAAGAGAGCTGAACAAAAAAATGCAGGCTAAAATTGTAGATGGAATAAAAATAACCCCTCAGGAAGTTAAAGCCTACTTCGATAAAATTCCGAAAGACAGTCTTCCGCTTTATGAGTCTGAAGTGGAAATCGGCGAAATCATCGCTTTCCCTAAGGCCAGCCGGGATCTTGAAAAGCTGGCTATGGATGACCTGGCAGAATACAAAAGGGAAGCTGAATCAGGCAAAGCAAAATTTGAATCACTTGCCTCTTTGTATACAGATGATCCCGGAAGTAAAAGTACCGGCGGGCAATACAATATCAACCGCACTGAAAAGACCTGGGATCCTGCATTTATCAACCAGGCGTTCCGATTGAAGGAAGGGCAAATTTCTCCGGTGTTCAAATCCAAGTTTGGCTATCATATTATTCAAATGGTCAGCCGGGCTGGTGATGACGCTGTTGTCCGTCACATCCTGTTAATACCTAAAGTGACAGACACCGAAATGAATGAAGGAGTGCAGAAACTCGACTCTGTTCGAAATATGCTGGTCTCCGGTTCAATCAATTTTGGCGCAGCGGTTGCGAGGTATAGTGAGGACGATAATTCTAAATTCACCGGGGGCATGCGCCAGGGACAGAACGGAAATTTTCTTACAATAGACCAGTTGGATAAAGATGTGGTAGCTGCCTTAAAAAACCTTAAGGTCGGCAATTACTCCAAACCTACTCCTTATGTGGATGAAAAAGGAAAAAAAGGTGTCCGGCTTGCTTATTTGAAATCACGGACAGAGCCCCACCGTGAAAACCTGAAAGACGACTATGACCGCGTAGCCCAGAGGGCAATAAGTTTCAAAAAACAGGATGCCCTGGAAAAATGGTTCGCCGAGAAAATTCCCACCTATTATTTGATGATCGACAACGAATACGGCAGTTGCGAAACACTCAAAAACTGGCTCCGTTTTGCGGCCAAAGCAGGTAATTGATCGTAATAGAAAACACCTAAAAATTTTAAATACAATTACTCAGCACAATTAATCGCAGCATTTTACGATATAATTGTATCTGAACCTGCTTATATAAAAACGCTCCAGGCAATATCATCATCCGGATACCGGGAGAGATCCCGGGTCAATAAAGGCAAATGCAGTTCTGAACAGCTTCTCCGTAAAGGGGTCCACTGTTCAGGTATTTGTCTTTTTGGTGAAAAGTGCTGGTTAAATCCAAAAAAGGAGTGGGATTGCACACTATAGCCAGCATAGCACGTTTTTTTAACAGCACATTAAATATGGTAACCTCACCGGGGAAAGGGTGTACCTTAAATATATTGATCCCGGTATGATAAAAGTGAGCTTATGGAAAAGATAAACGTGCTTATTGCGGACGATCACAAACTGATAAGAGAAACATGGAGTTATATTCTTAACAGTGATGAGCGGTTCAGGGTGATCGCTGAATGCGGCGATTCAGAACATGCCGTGGAGCTCACAAAGCAGAAAAAACCGGATATCGTATTAATGGATATCAACATCCTTCCTATTTCAGGTTTTGAGGCCACAGAGCGAATCCGAAAAGTGTCCCCAACAACAAAGGTCATTGGTGTATCCATGCATTCCCAGCCGGCCTATGCTAAAAAAATGCTTCAGATAGGGGCACGCGGATATGTCACCAAAAACTCTTCAAAAGAAGAAATGATCAAAGCTATTCTCGAAGTAAATGAGGGCAGCAAATATGTTTGTGATGAAATAAAAAATAATATTTCTGAGCTGGTGCTGGAAGAAAATAAAGAAATACCAAATGTGAATGCGCTGACAGAACGCGAAATCCAGATCATCAACCATATTAAAGAGGGTCAATCTTCCAAAGAGATCGCTACAATACTTAATATTTCCTTAAAAACAGTAGAGGTACACCGGCATAATGTGCTTAAAAAGCTTAAATTAAAAAATTCCGCTGCACTGGTCAATTTCATCAACCAGTCTGCGGCTGGATAAATTAAATTACCTTTGCGCCCGTCATGAGCGATGAAATAAAGCATGAATGCGGATTAGCATTCATACGTCTGAGGAAGCCGTTCTCGTATTACCAGCAACAACACGGCACTGTAATGTGGGGCTTGAATAAGCTCTACCTCCTGATGGAAAAACAACATAACCGTGGCCAGGACGGCGCAGGGGTTGCAGCGGTAAAATTAAACACGGAACCAGGTTACCCTTTTTTAAACCGCGTCCGAAGTGCGAATAATCAGCCTATAGCAGAGATATTTTCGACTATTAATCAGCAGGTTTCCGAGTTGAAAAAATATCAGCCCGATATTACTACCCATCCTGGTTTGATGAAAGGGCATATTGATTTTCTCGGAGAACTGTTACTGGGGCATCTACGCTACGGTACCCAGGGAAAAAACAACGCTGAATTCTGCCATCCTTTTATTAAAAGGCATACTATACCCGCACGTAACCTGGCATTAGCAGGAAATTTCAATCTGGTAAATACCGATGAATTATTTGCACTCGTTAACATTGAGCCGGGTGTATTTCAAAAGCAAAGTGATCTTGCCGCAATGATGGAAGTTATTCATCATTTTATGGTTAAGGCGGATGAAGAATCACCCGGCGATATGGACATTGCGCAAATACTGAGCAAATCCATTTCTTTGTTTGACGGGGGATTCAATGTCGGCGGGATGGTGGGCAATGGCGATTCTTTTGTATTCCGCGATGCGCATGGTATACGGCCATCTTATTATTATATAGATGACGAAGTGGTAGTGGCTGCCTCTGAAAGATCTGCGATCCGAACGGTATTTAATGTCGGGGAAAATGAAGTACAGGAGCTAATGCCAGGCAATGCATTGATCATAAAGGGAGATGGCACCATTTCAGTGCAGCAGCTTATTGAACCAAAAGAAAGAAGAGCCTGCAGTTTTGAACGAATTTATTTTTCCCGGGGCAGCGATGAAAAAATATACCGGGAAAGAAGCGCACTGGGATATAATCTTAGCAACCAGGTATTGCAGGCTGTAAACTACGATACTAAAAACACGATACTTTCTTTTATACCCAACACTGCTGAAGTGGCCTTTTACGGCCTCTGGAAAGGGGTGGATGATTATTTAAAAAAAGTAAAAATAGAAAGGATACTGTCCTGGTCCGGGGATATGGATGAAGAGAAACTCTCGGAGATGATCAACCGCCAGATCCGGACTGAAAAAATAGCGATTAAGGATGTTAAAATGCGCACGTTTATTACGGAGGATGTAAGCCGTAATGAAATGGTACAGCACGTTTATGATATTACCTATGGCACTGTAAATAAAGGGGTAGATACCCTGGTGGTAATAGATGATTCAATTGTCAGAGGAACCACGCTCAAAGAAAGTATCATTCGGATGCTTGCACGGCTGGAACCGAAAAAAATCATTGTTGTATCCTCAGCACCTCAGATCAGGTATCCCGATTGTTACGGGATTGATATGAGTAAACTCGGAGATTTCATTGCCTTTCGGGCAGCAATTGAATTACTGAAAGATCGAAATAAAGAGAGTTGCCTGCAGGAACTCCTGGATAAATGTAAGGAATTGCAACGTTCGGGATCGCTTCACACTAAGAATGTGGTGCAGCAGTTATACAAAATGTTTACTACGGAAGACATCTCTAACAAGATTGCTGAACTGATCACTCCCAAAGGGCTGAATTTTCCGGTACAGGTGATCTTCCAGACTATCGAATCGCTTCACCTGGCCTGCCCGACCAATACCGGCGACTGGTATTTCACCGGTGACTACCCTACCCCTGGAGGAAACAAGGTGGTCAATAAGGCATTCATCAACTATATGGAAGGCAAAAATGTAAGAGGATATTAGTAAACTGATCATTTGGTGTACGTTATCCAAAAGATTACATTAAATTGAAGCAGATAAAAAATATCCATGAAACCCGACAGGAATTTATCCTCATTCCTTCTCCAATCCGAGCGCATCTATTATTTTATAATTGATGCTGATGGAAGATATGTGTCGGCCAATACCCTCTATTCCAGCTCGTTTTTTATTCCCGGTCAGGATGTCCAAACCCAATCTTTTCTTACTGCTGTAGTATCTGAAGATCTTACGCTGTACCACCAGTCGGTTGCGAAATGTTTAGCTTATCCCGAAACGAACGTCAGTGCAGTTCTTGGCTGTATAAAAAATCAGGGTAAGGGACTGATTATCAGATGGGAGTTTAGATGTTTTTCAAACGATGAAAATGCTCCCGTTATTCAGGCACTGGGCACGGATATCAGCGAAGGAAAAAGAGCAGAAACCGAAAAAAAGGAAATACAGGAAAGGCTGGTAAGAGAGCGGTATCTTCTGAGAACGCTGATCGATCACCT
>JAYUXA010000176.1:0-7078 GCA_043753245.1 Chitinophagaceae bacterium | reverse complement strand
TGCTGTTGATGATGGCTGAAGTGCTATCTCTTTCAAAAATCTCCGAGGCATTGCCTGGCAATACATTCTGGGAAATCATGTCGTTCAATCAAAGTCATGTGGAATGGACATGGCTTGGTTTGCATGATCTTATTCAACCTTCATTTACTTTTCTGGTAGGGGCCGTATTACCCTTCTCTATGGAAAGCAGAAAGAATAAAGGAGCTACTCACGCGAGTATAATAAGGCGTTCTGTCAAGCGGTCTCTTATACTGATATTCCTCGGAATATTTCTTCGTTCTATGAATGCCGGGCAAACTTATTTTACATTTGAAGATACATTAAGTCAGATAGGCCTGGGGTATACATTTCTGGTGGTGCTGGGATTTTATTCTCCACGTGTACAACTTATTGCCTTAATAGTGATATTAGTCGGATACTGGCTGGCATTTGCATGGTATCCGCTTCCCGGCCCCTCTTTTGATTATGTTTCTGCAGGGGTGCCTCCAAACTGGGAACACAATTTTTCCGGGTTCGCTGCACATTGGAATAAAAATACCAATCTGGCCTGGGCTTTTGATCGTTGGTTTTTAAATCTTTTTCCAAGAGAGAAACCATTTCTGAATAATGAAGGGGGGTATTCAACATTGAGTTTTATACCAACGCTAGGTACAATGATCCTTGGATTGTTTGCAGGAAACACCTTAAATTCATCTACCAGCCGGCCGGAAAAATTAAGATCGTTTATCATCGCCGGTGCCCTTCTTATTTTGGTGAGTGTGGTCATTCATTTCACAGGAATAAATCCGATAGTAAAAAGAATCTGGACCCCGGCATGGACCCTGTTTAGCGGAGGCATCTGTTTTTTAATGCTTGCTTTTTTCTATGGGGTGATCGATGTGGCTGGAAAAAGAAAATGGTCATTCTTTCTGATGGTTATAGGTGCAAATTCAATTGCAGCTTACGTAATAGCAGATGGTGGTCTGCGGTCTTTGATTAAAGATTCGCTCTATATTCATCTCGGCAGAAACTACGACCAGCTTTTCGGATCTCCTTATGCTACTTTGATAAGCGGAATAGTAACATTGGCCGGCATCTGGCTTATTTTGTACTGGATGTATAAGAAAAAGATATTTATAAAAATCTAAAGGTTAAGGAATAACATCCTGTTGATTTGTAAGCAAGCGAAGATACTCTTCGCAAGGACAGTTAAAGGGGATCAATTAAGGACAATTGTGGAATTTTTAATCCGGTTCAGATAAATAAGAGTATAAAGTGAGTATAATTTAAATTAATAAAACATGACGACAATGAAACTTTTAGGATTAGGTTTTCTCCTTTATTTTCCACTTCTGATGCAAAGTGCAAAAGGTCAGCATGCCAATGATTTAAAATTAAAAGATTACCGGCCAGTTTCGATCTACAAAACGCCTCAGGCCAATATAATGAAGGCTAAGTACCCCGCGGTGGATATGCATTCACACGACTATGTCCTTACTGATTCTGCGATTGACCAGTGGGTAAAAATTATGGATGCCAAAGGAATAGCAAAGACACTCATCCTTTCTTATTTCACAGGAAAATCGTTTGACAGTGTGGTAGATAAATATGCAAGGTATAAGGACCGCTTTGAGATCTGGTGTGGATTTGATTATACCCGTGCCAGTGAACCAGACTGGAGTAAAAGAGCGGTGGCTGAATTGGAAAGATGTTATAAAAAAGGTGCCCGCGGTGTTGGAGAATTAGGAGATAAGGGGCTGGGTGAATTTTATTCAGGTCCGGCGAAAAATATTGGAATGCATATTGATGATCCGAGAATGAAACCTCTTATCGAAAAATGCGCAGCTCTTCGCATACCTATAAGCATTCATGTGGCTGAAGATCAGTGGATGTATGAAAAATCCGATTCTACCAATGATGGATTAATGAATGCCGCTACCTGGAATGTAGATATGACAAAAGAAGGCATTTTGGGTCATGATGAACTGGTAGCTACCCTGGAACATGCGGTAAGAGATAATCCGAAAACAATATTTATCGCCTGTCATCTGGCAAATTGCTGCTCTGACCTTTCAAAGCTTGGACTGTTGTTTGACCGGTATGCCAATCTTTATGCAGATATCGGAGCAAGATTTGCGGAAATAGCACCCATCCCAAAGTTCGTGAAACAGTTCATTGAAAAATATGAAGACAGGATTGTATATGGAACGGACAATTCACCGGAGTCTGACATGTATGAAGTGACTTTCCGTATTCTTGAATCGGGCGACGAACATTTTTACTCGAGACACTCTACTTACCATTGGCCATTGTACGGAATTGGCCTTTCTGACAAAACACTTAAAAAACTATATTCCGATAACGCGAAAAAGATTTTCAGGTACAGTTCCGGAAAACCATAGCTACGGTTTTCCGGAATCTATTTGTTAATGAACCAATTATAACAAACGTTTGCAGCATTTTTGTTTGCTGATTTTTATTAAGTTTGATAAAATAGCTCACCATGAAAGAAATACCACGCCGTAAGTTTATGAGGGATAGTGCGATTGCAGGTCTGGGGCTTATAAGTCTTCCAAACCGGATATTTGCATCAGAGAAAATAGGAAAGGTCCGTATAGGGATGATTGCTGTAGGTCTTCGGGGTCAGACTCATTTAGCAGAGATGCTCAAACGTAACGACGTGGACATTATCGCAATGGCCGACCCGGACAAATCGATGATGGCAGCTGCGCAGTCCATGATCAAAAAAGCGGGTAAAAAAACTGCAGTCGAATATACCAGCGGACCGGAAGATTATAAAAAATTGTTGAGCAGGACAGACATTGATGCGGTATTCATTTCTTCGCCATGGAACTGGCATGTTCCTCAGGCAATCGATGCGATGAAAGCAGGTAAAATTGCAGGGGTAGAAGTTTGCGGAGCTATAAAATTACAGGATTGCTGGGACGTGGTAGATGCGCATGAGAAAACAAAGGTACCCATAATGATGCTCGAAAATGTTTGCTACCGCAGAGATATCCTTGCCATTCACAATATGGTGAAAAAAGGAATGTTCGGAGAAATACTGCATCTTCAGGGAGGGTACCAGCACGATCTTAGACCAGTATTATTTAATAACGGATCGGCAACTGATAACAGTGGGGTGGAGTTTGGTGAAAAAGCATTCAGCGAAGCAAAATGGAGAACTAATTATTACCGGGATAATAATGGTGAAAATTATCCTACCCATGGATTAGGCCCCGTTGCCACAATGATTGACGTCAACCGCGGCAATAAGTTAACTAAACTCTCTTCCATTGCTACCAAGTCCAGGGGATTGAACCGATATGTTGCCAACCATAAAGATGGTGGTCCTAATCATCCCAATGCGTTATTGAAATACAAACAGGGTGATATTGTTACTACGCAGATACAAACTCAAAATGGTGAAACCATTGTGCTTACCCTGGATACTTCATCTCCCCGGCCGTATAATTTAGGGTTCCGCGTGCAGGGAACAAATGGACTTTGGCAGGAGCAGGGCTCAGGTGAACCGGATACCGGCCTTATTTATTTTGAAGGAAAAAGTCCGGCGCATGAATGGGAAAATACAAAGGGGTATATGACTGAGTACGACCATCCATTGTGGAAGAAATCAGGTAAAGCTGCTGAGGGATCCGGACATGGGGGGATGGATTATTTTGTAGACAACACCTTTATCGAATGCATTAAGAGAAGTACGGAGTTTCCACTGGATGCATATGATCTGGCAACGCATTATTCTATTACTCCCCTTAGCGAACAATCGATCGAAGCGGGTGGAACATTGATGGAGATTCCAGATTTTACCAGAGGGAAATGGGCTAGCCGTAAACCCCTTTTCGGAATGAATTACGAATATTAAATCTTTACGTCTTCAAGATATTTTTTTTCAGATAACTTTTTTAACAACACGATCTGATTTTTGGCCCGGGTCAGATTATGTCCCGGATAGTTGGAACCGTAATACAAATCATTATTCAGGTAATCGGTAAAAAACCGGAGTACCTGCATATAGATCATGAATTTCCCGGAGTATACAAAATATTTTTTCTCTGTTTTTGTCAGTTCATCTTTCATTTCAGTTGCGTATCCTTTCACGATCGCGATATAAAAATCATCCCGTACTTCAATATTTTTAAAATCCTGTTCTTCTTCGCTGACGGGAGATAAATAAGTCCTCATCATGTCGCCCAGATCGCTGATAAAATATCCCGGCATCATGGTATCCAGATCGATTACGCACAGGCCTTTTTCGTGCTGGTCGAACAGTACATTGCTGATTTTAGTATCGTGATGGGTAACCCGGATCTTGAAATCGGGATTACTGACTATTTCTTCATATTCTTTTACCAGTTGTTTTTGAGATAGTATGAATTGGATCACCTCTTTGGATTCCTCCATTCTATCTTTATTTCCCGACTCCAGAGATACTAAAAATGCAGAAAAGCGGTAACTCAGATTGTGAAAATCCTGAATGGTCACTTTTAAGGCTTCAACCGGAAAGCCTGATAAAAGGCGGGTAAACTTTCCGAATTCTGCTGCTGCTTCCTGAGCCTGGGCGGGAGCCTGGGCAACATTAATAGTGTAGGAATCTTTAATAAACGGAAACATTCTGAAATATCCTGCCTCAGGATCTATGAAAAGATCCTCTCCCTGCATTGTTTTTAACGGCATAGTATACAGGTATCCGGGATAGTGCTGGGCAAGGTATTCACCAATCAACCGGATATTATCTGCTATATTTTCAGGCTTTATAAATACCTTATTATTAACGCGCTGAAGTACATAGTCCTGCTTACCGCTGCTAACCTTCCAGGTATTATTGATCAGGCCCGAGCCAAACGGAGTTACAGCAACATTGTTATTCAGATTATATGCGGCCAGGACCTTTGAAAACATGTATTATAGTAATGATCGCTAAAAGTAAGTGAATCGGTATGCTTAAAAAAGTGCAAACGGTTGCGTATAGTTCATGGCTTGATAATTAGTTGCGATTCAAATACAATATTAAAAAATGGGATAGGGCCACCAGAATCAGGATTGCGTGTCTCTAAGAGTTCCAGAAGCGTTTCCATTGCTTTTTCTCCTTGTTTGTAGGGAAACTGTTCTATTGATGCGATCGGCGGATCATCAAAATAATTCCATACAGGAAGGTTTGCAAAACTCACGAGGTCGATTTCTTTGCTGAGATCGATATTTTTCTGTTTTGCATACGCCATCGTATCCAGGGCTACATAATCGTTGAAGGCGATGATGGCTGTGGGCTTTCGTTTCATGGAAAACAATTTTTCCAAAGCGGCATAGGTTCCCTCCTTGCTAAGTTCGGAGGAAATGATCAGCGATGGATCAATCTTCAGCCTGTTCTTTTGCAGTCCCTTCATATACCCATTCGCCCTGTCCTTGCTTGCCTTAAAGTTTTCAGGACCATTGATGAACCCAATCTGGCGATGTCCTTTTTTGATCAATAAATTTATTGCCTGGATCATTCCCGATTCTATATTGCATTCGATAGAATGAATATTGTTCATTTGCGGAACGCGGTCAAAAAAAACAACGGGTATATTGTACCGCTTCAGGTTTTCAAAATGCGCATAATCCCTGGTATTCTTCGAAATGGAGATCAGCAGGCCGTCTACCCGGTGGTTTTTCATGGTTTCCACCAACTGGATTTCCTTGGCGGGATCGTCGTGCGATTGTCCCATTAATACAGTATAATTGTTCTTCTGTGCGCAATCTTCTATGCCACTGATCGCTGAAGAAAAAAAGGCCTCGGACAATTCCGGCAGCACCACTCCAATGGTATAGGTACGACCCTGCTGAAAAAAAATAGCTGTTTGATTGGGTTCGTAGTTTAATTCTTTTGCAAGCTGTTGAACTCTCGTTTTAGTCCTTAGGCCGATGCTGGGATGATCATGCAGGGCCCGGGAAACCGTGGAGGCAGAGATATTTAATTGTTTAGCTATTTGTTTTATCGTAGGAAGAGCCCTTTCCATAGTTGCACCTGGTATTAATAAAATGAAATATAGCTTAACGCAAACGATTGTTATTTTATCTGCAAACGTTTGTGCGCCGGATTTAAACGGAAAGCACCATAATTCATTTTTATTTCTATGTTAAATTAAGCAACTTTAGCGTAATACCTGTTTAAGTGTAAGAAAGTAAATCAAACAGTTTAACAAATAGGTAAATAAAATGGAATCAGAAAGCCTATCAGTTTAATGATCGTATACTTAGGAAATCAAAAAACACTTGTTATTTAATTATCAAAATTGCAGAATGAACTATTTTATCAGGTGTCTGTCCATGAATATTTTGTTACTGATACCTGCATCAGGATACACCCAGCAGATCAGCATTATAGAAAGTGCACAAAGCATGAAAACGTATCCTTTTTCGGATCCGAATCCTTTACCTGCTATGGCTATAAGTAAAAAGTCGGCTCCTTTTTATCCGTATTTTATGATTGACGGGTATACCGATAAGGGTGCGGATCAAAAGTGGAAGGTCGTTACAATGGAAAATGATTTTATAACCGTTACCGTATTGCCGGAAGTGGGTGGAAAGGTAATGGGGGCCATTGAAAAATCTACAGGAAAAGAATTCGTGTACTGGAATCATGTTATGAAATTCCGGGCGATAGGTATTCGTGGCCCCTGGACAAGCGGCGGGATCGAGCACAATTTTGGACTTGATCTTGGTCATGCACCCTGGGCAGCAGGGCCTGTCGATTATGCCATGATCAGGAATGATGATGGTAGTGTAAGCTGTGTGGTAGGCGGTCTTGATTTAGCATCGCGCAGTGAGTGGAGAGTAAAAATCAATCTGCCAAAAGATAAGGCATATTTTGAGACGGAAGCCTTATGGTATAATCCTCTTCCCCTGCATCAGGCTTATTTATCCTGGGAGAATGCTGCATTTAAAGCCTCCAATGATCTGCATTTTTATTTTCCCGGAAACAGTCATGTCGGGCACGATGGCCTGGCCAGACCCTGGCCGGTAGACCAACAAGGCCGTGATCTGTCTGTATACCGGAACAATAATTTTGGAGACAGCAAATCGTATCATGTAATGGGGGATT
>JAYUXA010000175.1:0-15134 GCA_043753245.1 Chitinophagaceae bacterium | reverse complement strand
CCCTGATTCGCGCAAAAGAACACATCAATCCAACCATCGTTGTTAAAATCGCCTGCGCCAATGCCAGAGCCATTATAAAAATACATATAATTAAACATGTTGAAATCCGCACATGGTGTAAGCGCATTATTAAAATGCAACCCAGTGCGCTCTTCCTTTAGCGCTTTAAATATAAAATGGGAAGCCGGTGGGCTTTTAATTTTGCACGAAGTATTCAAAAAACAACAACCTATACCAAAAAAATAAAAAATATAGTGCGTGAGTTTACTCATTAAAATAATCTGTAGATGCTGTTTTAATTTTTATTTTGTTTGATTGGGCTGATATAGAACAGGGTATTCATTATTCCGCAGGAACAATAAATTCAGAGTGGTCCTTTTTTTTACTAAAACGATATCTCTTACTTGCCCACCCAGCGCAATACCCGAAAGTGCTTTATCAAGCGTCCTGAAATTACCTTTTCCATCATTGATAAGAACGCTACCCTCGCTGGCATCCAATCTTCCAAGCTGGGGCTGGAACCCGAATTCATTCCCTCCTAACACCAAATCGGTTTTTCCGTCATCATTAATATCTATTGGCAGAACAGCTTTAACTGATGAAAATTGAATGTCCTCAACAAGTTTTTGAATGTTGAAATTACCGTTACCGCCATTGTATGCAATACAAGAAGATAAATAATTGATCTCCTTAACTAAAGATCCAGCCAGCAGATCTTTACTAAACAATTCCTGAATATCTTTTTTTGCATACTCCGCATTATGAAGATTTTGTCTTTTCAAACCAGGCAGCTGACTTTCCACCTCGCTTTTCATGAAGACAGGCTTATCCTTTCCATCAATAGTCCGGGTTAAGATTTTATCTATCTGGCCATTTTTATCAAGGTCATTTAAAAATAGTTTTACCGGATTTTTTTTAGAGGCTTTCAAATAAAAGTTTTCACCGATATTACCTAATATTAAATCCTGTTTACCATCTCCATTAAGGTCCGCAGCAGCAACAGTTTGCCACCACCCCATTTTATCTGAAAGGTTGGTTTGCCATTCTATAAATGAGCTATTTTTATACTTAAATATTTTGGGACTCATCCATTGTCCAACGATTATCAACTCCATATCCATATCGTCGTCCATATTAGCCCATGCAGCTCCGGTAACCATACCTGCATTAATAATTCCTTTACATTTATCTTCTGGCATATCCGTAAAATTTCCTTTAGCATCATTTATGTAAATATGACTTTGCGGAGTCATTCCATACATGCCGCTAACTGATTTTGCGCCAAGAAATAAATCCAGGTCTCCATCTCCATCGAAATCGTTGGCAACAGCAACGCTGCTATTATCTTTATTGGCAGGGAATGCATTGATGGATATCTGGAAATTACCTTTTCCATCATTGACAAACAACCGATGCTGCAATTCTCTGCTAAAAGGCATTGCCACATTACCGCCCGAACCTATAAATAAATCTTCATCGCCATCCATATCGCAATCAAAAAATAAAACACACCCATCAACAAAACCCGAATATCTTTCAAACATCGTTTCGTTCTTTTTTTCAAATTTTCCGGAAGCTTTTTGTAAATAGATTTGCCCTGGTTTTGAAACTGTTCCACCGATATAAATATCCTCTAAACCATCGCCATTTATATCTGCTGCCGCCCCTTTTGGCGTATCGTGCGACAGCATTTCGGGTATACCGCGTTCTCTGTAAAAATCAATAAAGTCATCATCGACATGCCTGTCAAACTCAGCATCTGCAGTTTCAAACAAAGGAGTAGACTTTATCACAGGTTTATCCTGTATTTTTTCATCGCTTAAAGGCTGAGTATAAAAAAGATATTTATTTATTTCGGGATGTACTGTTCTGGTGTATGTACGATCGGGCCAAATTATAAGTATGGAATCAACTGCTAAATTCTTTCCGATCCCAATACTTATTTTATAATCAACTGACGACTGAAAACCTCTGCTGGGTATCATTTCCCTACTTAATACCTGGCCATCAACAAAGATTTTAATCAGGCTTCCAATAGCAAATGTGTTATTGTTTTTCCCCTTTAATGAAATGCCAATAAAATTATTCTTTGTTTCCGCTCTGCTATTGTTTCTAAAAAGAAATGCCGGCTCATTAACATTGTTTACCACAAGGTCCAGATCGCCATCATTATCCAAATCGCCATAAGCCGCACCATTAGAAAAGGATTTTTCGGTAAACCCCCACTCCACACCCTGGTCCGAAAATTTAAGATCTCCCAAATTCCGATACATTTTATTTGGCACGGCTATAGAAGGTATCTTACTTATTAATTCAAAAAGGTTCTTCTTTCCTGTGGCCAGCATTTGTTCGCGTATTTCATTGGCGTCAAAATTCAAAAAATCCTGATTGGTAAGATCCCGGTATATTCCATTACAAATATACAGGTCAGTAAATCCATCATTATCTGCATCAAACATTAATGCCCCCCAGCTCCATTCAGAGGCGTTGACGCCGCTATAGTTAGCAATGTCTTTAAACTTTCCATGGCCATCATTGAGCTGCAGTGTATTCTGAAGAAACTGATGAAAGAATCCATTGTTTTCCTTCAACCTGTATTGGTCTATATCATCGAAACTTAAAGTCGTTTTTAACCGGTAATCATCGGCAGGCAACATGTCTGTAGTAAATATCTCAGGGTATCCGTCATTATTGATATCGCCAAAATCGGCACCCATAGATGCGTAACTGATATGCTGCAACCGTTGTTCCAACTCGTCTTTGAACGTGCCGTTTTTTTGATTGATATATAAATAATCCCGTTCAAAAAAATCATTGGACACATAGATATCGGGAAAGTGATCACCATTTATATCTCCTACAGTAACGCCCAAACCAAAGCTCATCAACGTTCCATGAATGCCGGCCTTTTGCGTCACTTCGGTAAAATATCCATTATCATTCCGGTATAGATGATCTCCACCCCCCTTTAAAGAGTCGGCTACTTTCCAATCACTGGCAAATACATCGCGCTGTCTGGGAAAACCTAAACTATTTACCGGAAGAGGGCTATTATCGATCTTAAAGCAATCCAAATCGCCATCCAGGTCATAATCAAAAAAACTGACCTGCGTAGTATAGCCGGAATCGTTGAGGCCATATTTTTCAGCACTCTGCGTAAAAGTTAAATCGTGATTATTTATAAACAACTGATTGCTTCTCCATTCGGCATTATGCATATTACCCGCATTACAAACAAAAATGTCGAGCCAGCCATCTGCATTAATATCCACCATAACAACACCTGTGCTGAATTGTCGTTTATCTTCAAACCCGGCTTTGACAGAAATATCTTCAAAATGCAATGTTCCCTTATTGATAAAAAGTTTGTTGGCTCCCTGGTTGGCCGTAAAAAAAACATCGGCTAACCCATCATTATTAATATCTCCGATGGCTACACCGCCGCCATTATAAAAGTTTCTGTAGTTAAGTATATTGATGGTATCCGTATCCTGTACCCTATTAGTGAATTCCAGTCCGGAATTATCTACCAACTGAAACATAGGAATTCCAGCTTCTTTTCTATCACAGGAAGAGACAAGCAGCCAGGAAAGCAGTACTATTAAATGGTAATATTCTTTTACCGCGAAGAAATTGACAGCACTATTTCTTTTTCGAAAAATCATTTAATTTATATAAGATCGGATATTCATCGTTCTGTAAAAATAATAAATAAATACCTTTTGAATTCTTTATAGCGGCAATATCCCTAAGCTCACCTTTTAAATTCAGCCCCGTTTTTTTTGAATCCTGCCAGAGAAATTCTCCTTTACCATTATTAAGTAGTACATCTCCAAAACTACCGTCTAACTTTTCAAACTGAGGCAAAAAGCCAAATAAGTTTCCCCCGGTTACCAAGTCAATGAACCCATCACCATTTACATCCAGGGGCATAATGGCATTAATACAG
Source organism: Chitinophagaceae bacterium (assembly GCA_043753245.1). GTDB lineage: Bacteria > Bacteroidota > Bacteroidia > Chitinophagales > Chitinophagaceae > Flavitalea. The sequence goes on along the minus strand of JAYUXA010000175.1, from coordinate 11,185 downwards.
GAAACCTGGGTTCTCATTGGCAATTCTTTAATACGGAACTGACCATTTCCTTCATTAATGGCCACACAAGACGAAGCATAGTTAAATTTCTTAACTATCGACGATGCGATCATTTTATCTGAAAACAGATCCGGCATGGACTTATTAGCATATTCGCTATGCCTTAAATTTTGTTTTCTAAGAGAAGGCAGCTGTTCTTCTAAATCACGTTTTAGAAATACCGGCATATCCCTATCTCTGATCGTGTAAGTCAAAATCTTGTCGGGCGTACCATTTTCATCATAATCATTCATCCATAATTTTGCAGGACTGTCTTCTTTCGGGGATAAATAGAAATTCTCTCCAATATTGCCTAAAATTAAATCCTGCCTGCCATCATGGTTAACATCTGCAACAGCAACAGATTGCCACCAACCAAACTTATTGTTAATATTTGTATTCACTTCATCAATATGATCTTTGTTAAAAGAAAAAATACGGGGTGTCATCCACTCCCCTACAATTATTAATTCCTTGTGATTATTGCCTGTAATATCTTCCCAAATGGCGCCGGTCACCATTCCGATATGGGCAATGACAGGAGCTTTTGTTTGAGCTATATCGAAAAAATGACCATTCCCATCGTTTACCAGTAAATAACTCTGCGGATCTTTGCCATAAACGCCAGGATAACTTCTTGCGCCAATAAAAAGATCAGGTAAACCATCATTATTAAAATCGTTGGCAACGGCTATGGCAATATTCATACTCATGGCAGGGAAGGCCGATGTATTTATTGTAAAATTGCCCTTGCCATCATTATTGAACAACCGTAACTGCAATTCCCGACTGTTTGCAGGACGATTGTTGCCGCCGGGGCAGATAAGCAGATCTATGTCGCCATCTTTATCATAATCAAAAAAGAGTTCTGCCACCTCTTCAAATTCAAGAAATGGTATAAATGCGCTTTCTGTTTTTTTATCAAATCCACCTGTTTTATTTTGCAGATAAAGCTGGCCAACCGTTCCTTCAGCGCCACCAATGTAGATATCGGTAAGCCCGTCTCCATTGACATCTGCAGTCGCTGCTTTTGGCCCTTCTCTTGATAATACCCTCGGCACTAAACGCTCGTAATTAAAATCGACATAATCATTTTCCTTATGCTTATCAAAATTTGTTTCTTCTTTTGTAAAAAAAGTATGAACACGCTCTTCTGTATCTACCTGAACAGGGGTTAATTGCAAATCAGTCTGGCAAAATGAGTATTTCTTGTTTATTTCAGGCAAAACGATCCTGCTAACGCTTCTATCTGGCCAGGTAATTATAGCAGAATCAATTTTAAGGCTTTTTCCTAAACCAAAAATTAATGTATAATCAACGGAGGATTGAAAACCTCTGCTCGGGACCAGCTCACGGGTAAGAATGTCAGATCCGATAAATAACTGAATAGTACTTCCTATGGCAAATACATTTTTATCTTTCCCGGTTAACGAAAATCCTAAATAATTATTTTTATTAAGTTCCCTTGATCTGTTCTTATAAATGAAAGCAGGCTGATTTTGATTGCAAACGACCAAATCAAGATCTCCATCATTATCCAGGTCGCCATAGGCGGCACCATTGGAAAAGGTAGGCTGCGCCATACCCCATTCGCTGCCAATATCAGTGAACTTTAAATTTTTATCATTCCGGTAAACTTTATTGGGCAAAGGTGTGGTTGGAATTTCTTTGAGGGCTGTATTAATGCCTTCTCTTTTACCCGATAATACCATTTTTTGGATAAAATCATTAGCAAAAAAATCCATGAAATCGAGATTAGTGACATCTTTATTCACCCCATTACAAACATATAAATCATTCCATCCATCATTATCCATATCAAAAATCAATGCTCCCCAACTCCAGTCGGTAGCTACCACGCCGCTATACCGGGCTATGTCTATAAACTGGCCATTTTTATTATTTAACTGCAAACAGTTTTTGGTGTATTGATAATAAAAACCTGATTTAAGTTTAGTATTAAACATACTAATATTGTCGAATGAACCTGTTGTTTTTAACCGGTAATCATCCATTGCAAGCATATCGGTGGTAAATAAATCAGGATAGCCGTCATTATTTATATCGGCAATATCGGCGCCCATGGATGAAAAGCTGGTATGCTGAAACCACTGTTCCATCTCATCTTTAAAAGTTCCGTTTTTTTGGTTGATATAGAGATAGTCTCTTTCATATGAGTCATTTGAAACAAATACATCGGGCCATCCATCCCTATTGATGTCACTTACAGATACGCCTAAACCAAAACTTATTAATCCGCCATGAATACCGGCAAGCGAAGTAACTTCTTTAAAAAACCCATTATTGTTCCTGTACAAATGATCGCCGCCACCCTTTAAAAAGTTAGCAATTTTCCATAAACTGTCGGGCAGATTTCTTCTGTTTGCAAAGTTTAACTGATTAATAGGTATTGGGCTGTTATTAATCATAAAGCAATCCAGGTCGCCATCCAGATCATAATCAAAAAAGGAAACCTGCGTTGTATAGGCGGAGATATCAAGACCAAATTCTGCTGCAGATTCCGTAAAACGGAGGTTGTGATTATTGATATATAACTTATTCTTTCGGGTTCCAGTACCCATATGGCCCGAAGAGCAGACATAAATATCCAGCCAGCCATCTCCATTTACATCAGCAAACACTACACCTGTATTCCATTTATCATCCTTAATGATGCCCGCTTTATCCGAAATATCTTCAAAACTGAACTTGCCTTTATTGAGGTATAATTTATTGGATCCGGTATTAGCGGTAAGAAAAACATCTGCAAGACCATCGTTATTTATATCGCCAAGCGCCACTCCACTGCCATTATAGAAGTTACGGAACAAAAAGCTGTTCTCCAGGCTATCATCGATCACTTTATTATTAAAATCTATACCGGTATTTTCAACTAACTCAAATAAGCTGGTGTTATTTTTTATTTGATGTTTGCAGGAGACAATAAAAACAAAGAGGATGCAGCACAAATAAAGAGGAAGATTTCTCATTGCCTATCAATAATCATTTTAGTACCATCCACTAAAAAGGAAGGCCATTGCAGTAACAATGACCTTCCTTTCGTTTACACTATTAAATATACAAAGATTATCAGTATCCCGGATTTTGCTTCAGGTTAGGATTAGCGGCTACAGCAGTAGGTGGTAATGGAAATAGCAAATGAGTAGCATCGCTTGCAGGTTTCAAATACCATGGTTTCTGGAACATGCCAAAGCGAATTAAGTCAGTTCTACGCACTACTTCCCAATACAATTCTCTTCCTCTTTCTGCTAATAATGTTTTAGGATCTGCAACATTATCCGGATTGGCCAGCGGCATAGTGGTTAACGGTACGGCCCCCCTTACGCTTCTTAAATCATTGACCAAAGCTAAAGCGCCTGCATTGTCAGTAGCAGCAGCGCGCATTTTAGCTTCAGCAACCATCAACACCACGTCAGGATATCGAAATATGATCAACCAGTTACCTGCTGTGCTGGTATAGTTGGCCCCGTTGTTAGAGAAATCCGGCACATATTTTACCACCCTTATACCCTTAACCTCCAGATCAGGTCCGAGTTCTTTAAGATCTTCGGCAATGACCGGATCGAATTTTAATGGATTTCCCGCCCTGTCCGTTAAGGCGGCTCCTGTTTCATCATACTGCTGACCTATTAATAATCCTGGCCGGATACCCGATTTATCGGTAACACCCGGATAATATCTTTCGCCAATACGCTTATCTAAGGAAGAATCTGCCAGAGTTTGTGTAGTAACCCCATTTACGCTGAAAGAATTGTAGAAATCAGAAACCGTTGAAAATCCGTTCCAACCAGCCTGGGGCTTGAACTTGGAATAGGAATTATAATGCAATGAGCACCACCACCTGTTATCAATTCTATTATTATTTATTGCTACTCCAGGGGTATTGGGACTGGCAAAAATGCCTTCTTTCGAGTTCGAATTGGTAGAGTTAAAATTGTCGAAATAATTTGTAGAATAGGCATATTTTCCGCTATTCATAATTGCTGTGCCCAGGGTCATTACCTTTTGCATATCCTCATCTGCAAACGCAGGAGCTGCTCTATTTACAAAAGCGCCATGATTCAAGTACAGTTTCATCAATAGCATATTAGCCACGTCCTGATTTACTTTGTCCATCGAAGAAGATACTGGCAGGTCGCCAATAACCTCTGTTATTTCACTTACTATAAATTGGTACCCTTCTTCGCCAGAGTAAACGTTTGGAGCGTTAAGCAAATTCTCTCCCGGGCTTCTGACGGGAAATTGTCCAAATAAATCGAACAAGGTATATAATGATAAAGCTCTTAAAACTTTAGCTTCAGCAGTCTGCTGCTTGGTAGGTTTAAAATTAAGAACGTTCGTTGCGTCAAAATTTAGTCTGTTCAGCGCAGTAAACTGGTTTTCAATAATATCTATCCCTTCAGCACCAAAAGTGTGCTTTTTCAGTGAACGCCACTTACCATTATCATCCCAGTCTCCGGCACGGGTAGGAACAACGCACATATCAGCGGTTACTTCCTGCAAGGCAAAAATATTACCCGGATCAGAAAAAGGTAATCCCACATCGTTGTAGGCAGATTGTAAAAACAATTGTGCATTAAAGGTATTGGCTGCCTCAGCACTGGTAATACTACTGTTTAATTGCTGATCTAATTTAGTACAGGCCGTACCCAAAATCAACAGGATCAGACTGGTAGATATTTTTAAAATTTTAGTGTAATTATTCATACTGATTTTTTAAAAAAGTTATAATCCGAAGTTGAAACCGAAATTAATGATCCGAGGTGTTGGATAGGGAATATATTCAATATTCCGTGATGGATAACCATTCCTGGTTTTATCCACACTAACTTCAGGATCAAATCCGGTAAACCTGGTTATTACAAATAAATTATTTCCACTGATAAATACGGTGAGGTTCTTTACATACTGACCCATGTTGCCGAAATCATACTCCAATTTTGCATTACGAAGTTTTAAGAAATTGCCGTTTTCAAGGTACCGGGTAGAAGCCGCAACACCACCGCTTAGACTTTCCTTAGTATCAAAAGAAGAGGCCGACACGTTCCTGCCACTCTTAATATTACTGATATTAGTAACGGTATTATAGGTATTGTTATAAATTTTATACCCGAAAGCGCCTCCGAAATTGAAAGTAAGCATCAGATTCCTATGCCTTAATGTACTCGAAAATCCTGCAATTACAGCCGGATTAGGATCACCGGCATAAACGGGTTGATCGCTGATAATCTGCTGGCCGTTGTCATCAAATCCGTTGAACTGCTTCAGATAATATACATTGGTCGGTTGGTTATTAGCTATTCGCTGAGCGGTAGCACCAGATACGCCTTGCCCATTTACTAATGCCGTTTCTATAGGCACCTGATTAAAGTTCTTTACAATGTTTTTATTATAGGCGATGGTAAAAACGACATCCCAGCTTAAGGCCTTTTGAGCTACTATAGCTGCGCCAATAGAAAGCTCAACGCCCGAATTAATAAGGTTAGCAGGAAGGTTGATAAAAGATGCCGCTGATGGACCCGGAGCAATGGCAATACTCTGAAATAAAAGATTGGTGGTATTTTTATTATAATAATCAATTGATCCAAACAATCTGTTACCCGCAAACCCATAATCCAGGCCGAAGTTAAAAGTGGTGGTTTTTTCCCATTTCAAATTAGGATTGGGGACGTTTATCTGACTGCTTGCATCGTAAGCGGTAGAATTTACCTGCTCTAAAGCAGCGCCGGCGGGAAATTGTTGATTACCTGTAATACCCCAGGAAGCCCTCAACGCTAAATTACTAAAGGTGGCATTGCTTTTTAGAAACTCTTCGTTACTTAACAACCATCTTGCGCCCACCGATGGAAAATATCCATATTTGTTATTGGAACCAAACTTATTAGAACCGTCTGCCCTCATAGTGGCCGTTAAATAATATTTATCTGATAAATTAAAATTTACCCTGCCGAAAAAGGATTGGATCTCCGTTTTGGGATCTTCGTTGGAGGTTAACGGAAACTGAGTTTTAGCATTTTGCATAAAACTGGTATAGAGTACCGGTATCCTAAAGTTTTGATTCAGGTTGGTATTGAACTGGGAAGCCACCAATGTTGATCTCTTGAAGATTGTATTCCAGTATTCATATCCTCCCACCGCTTCCATGTTCAAATTGGTGCTGATTTTCTTTGTGTAATTAAGGGTGTGGGTATATGTCTTGGAAGTTAATGTTGTATTGGAGATAGCCCCTACGCCTAAACCGGAAACGCCCTGCAGGCCATCTACCCATCCGTCAATATTGGTATTTCTGATGCCGGTGCCATGGTTAATGGCAAATAAAAATTTATACTCCAGGTTATCGGCTATTTTATATCCTGCAGATACATTACCCAGAAAAACATTTACATCCGCTACATCATTGTACCCATCCAGCACCGCCAATGGGTTCGGTACAGAATTACTGGTAAGATTATAGGAGCCATCGCTTTTCCTGAACGCCGTAGTAGGATTCCAGTTTAAAGCATACGACATCAGGGTACCGCCGGCATTCGCCGTATTCGTTATTAAAGCCATATTTTCAGTGGTATGGCCTGCGATTAAGTTAAAATCAAATGAAAGTCTTTTATCCAGGAACTTATATTGCCCGTTAAAACTTCCAATATATTTTTCTAAAGAAGTTTTCTTTATAAATCCCTGATTGGTGGATCCTAAAAAGGAAGCCCTGAACTTACCATTTTCATTTCCCCCACTCATGGCCAAATTATAGTTTTTGGATAAAGTATTCTGCGTGATCGCTTTTAACGCATCCACTGAAGAAGATGAATCGAAACTGAGGTTATTTTTAGTGGTTACATTTCTGAATTCCTGCGCTGATAGTATTTTGAACTTTTTCATATACCCGGCAGCTACCCCAAAGCTAGCACCCGCTTCTAATTTTATGCCGCCTGAAGTTCCTTTTTTAGTAGTGATCAAAATGATTCCGTTAGCGCCCCTGGATCCATAAATGGCGGCTGCGGAAGCATCTTTTAAAACATCAACCTGAGCTATATCTGCTGGATTGATGTATAATAACGGATTTGATTCGGGAGTAATTCCAAAGTCTAATCCATTACCAAAAGTGAGACTAGGCCTAGCCGTTCTTCCATCAAGAGGCACCCCGTCGATGACGTACAAGGGACTGTTATCAGATCGCAAAGAATTATTGCCTCTGATCTTAATAGTGGTGGCAGCACCGGGCTGACCGCTATTAGTAGTTATTTCCAGGCCAGGAACTTTTCCCTGCAATAATAGATCAGGAGAAGCAATAAGCCCCTGGTTAAAATCCTTTGCTTTAACGGAAGATACAGCACCTGTCAGGTCTTTTTTCCTTGCCGTGCCATATCCGATCACCACTATCTCATTCAGGTCATTGGCGCTGGTTTGCAGGGTTACATTGAAGGGACCGGGGCCGCTAACGTTTACAGACTCGGATGAATAACCAGTACCGCTAAATAACAAAGTGGATCCCTGAGCAACATTATTTAAGGTGTAAATGCCTTGTGAATTGGTAGAAACTCCTTTTTGAGAGCCTTGCACAAGTACGGAAATTCCAGATATTGGTTCTCCTTTAGCATCGGAGACAGCGCCGGTGATGTTTTGGGCCTGTGCAAAAGCTATAAACGCAATTACTGCCAGCAATAGCATAGCAGTTTTTCTCATAATGACAAGAAGCATAATCGTTTTGGTTTTTGGCATGAAAAATTAAAAAACAATCATTTAAACTGTACATTCCCTACCTGCTTAATCCATCACTGGTAAAAGTATCCCGGCAAACCGATAAGGATATAATTGTTAATAGTTTCTAAAATAAAAGTACACGGAATATTATATTACAGGAAAAAGAAAAATATGTTAATTTAGAACAAAGGTTTCCGCAATCGTTTGCTGTGCAAATCTTATCTATGGACAGTTAAAACCTGCGGGTATTATGACCAATATCACTTTGAAAAAGATTTCAGAGGTTCTGGGGATCAGCATATCCACTGTTTCCAGGGCTCTAAAAGACCATCCCGATATATCGAATAAAACCAAAAGACTGGTAGTTGAATTAGCCGCTTCTCTAGACTACGAGCCTAATGCAAATGCTGTTCATTTACGCACCAGTAACAGCAAACTATTTGCCTTGATTGTCCCTTCCCTCGACAATACGTTTTATAATTCTTTTGTGGCCTCCTTGGAAGAAGAATGTCGTTTGAATAACTTTTCGTTAATTATTCTTCAATCAGGCGATGATCCGGCAATAGAACTGATGAATTTAAAATTATGCCGTCAAAACAGGATTACCGGCTTGTTTGTGAGCATTTCTACTCAAACGACCAATATAGAAGCATTTACAAAATTAAAGGAGATCGATGTTCCTGTAATTTTTATAGATAAGGTTCCTGAAAACAATAACTGTAATAAGGTTTGTGTTGCTGATTCACTTTCCGCTACCATAGCAGCTGAAGCCATCATCAACAGCAAAAAACAAAAAGTCCTTGCACTCTTTGGCAACGACCATCTGCTGATAACTAAAAAAAGGTTAGCCGCTTTTGCAGATACTATTAAGGCTAAATCAGGTAAAATAAAACTGCTTACCATTCATGCTTCCAGCTCCACTGAAGCCGAAGCCCTAACCAAATTTTATTTAAAAGAAAAGCCGGATACAGTCTTCTGTATGAGTGATGAAATCCTGATAGGAGCCATGAAAGCTATTCAAAAAGAGAGATTAAGCATACCCGGTGATATTTCAGTGATCGCTATCAGTAATGGAAAAATTCCTAAATTCTACTTCCCCGAGATCACCTTTGTAGAAACCAGCGGACTTAAGTTAGGCAAGCTGGCCTTTTCGACGATGCTGTCCTGCCTGGAAGACAAATCATTTGTGCAGGAACTCACGATAGAATCCGTGTTGGTAAAAGGTGGCTCATTATAAATTACAGAAATATAAATGCAGTAGAACCAATACCCTTTGCCCGATGATATAAATTATTAAGTAAGTTTTACTTTTACTGGTAATTATTTAATGAGCACATGGGCATAATTCGTTCAAGGATGGCGAAAGGTAGATTTGGGAGACCTGAAGCGGTCGGTTTACTGTTCGTTCTATTGGCATTGTATGGTGTGCTTTTGATTCAATATCTGCACAACAGAAGCTTTTGGATTGATGAGGCTATGCTCTCCCTTAATATCATTGATAGAACTGCAGCGGGGCTGCTGTATCCGCTCGACAATGCGCAGGTGTCCCCTATACTTTTTCTTTTCATTGAAAAATTAGTTATCTCTTTATTCGGCGACTCCGAACTTGCGTTCAGGCTTTTTCCACTATTATGTGCCGCTCTGGCCCTTCCTATTTTTTATGTACTGTGCCGCTACCTGACCAATAATCGGAACCTGGCGCTGTGCGCCATAATTCTCCTGGGACTGACACCCAGTTTTGTGTATTACTCTTCAGAGGTTAAGCAATATATGGTAGACTTGCTGATCTTGCTGGTTCTTTACTGCCTTGCTTTTGTATCATGGCCTTTTTTGGTCAGATGGCGCGGACTATTACTGTCGGTCGCCGGGACCATTGCGATCTTCCTGTCGAATGTGTCTGTGATACCACTGACGGTAATAGGGCTGAATTATGTTTACGGCTTTTGGAGAACAAAACACATCACCCCTGGCAAATGGATACCGCTGGTGGTCTGGATGGCCTTTTTCATGGTTAATTTTTTTCAGTTCATCTACCAGCATCCTAACACGGCCTACATGAAAGATTACTGGAGAAATTCGTTCATGCCGTTAAATCCCTTCAGCGTGCCTTTTCTGAAATTTACCAATAAAGTTGTTGAGCAGATATTTGGGCATCTTGTGCCATCACTGCCATGGGGATACCTGTTCTTATTTTCATTGATAGTGTATGTCTGTGGCCTGGTGATCATGGTGTTGAAGAAGGACTTCCGTTCACTTTACCTGTGCCTGGCTCCGGTAGTTATCCATCTTGCGCTGTCTGCCCTCCGTCTCTATCCCTTCGAACTTCGAATGTTGCTGTATCAGGCGCCATTGTTCGTCCTGGTGATGATATACGGCATCTGGAACCTTGTCCCTTATTTTACACACCGGGTTCAAACGATGCGCGTTCTGTATGCTATTTCTATCGTACTGCTGACTTTCCGTATTTTTTTGAACTTCCCTATAAATCACGATGAGATCAGACCCGCGATAGCATATATCAACGCAACGGCCAGGCCGGGAGAGTCGCTGTACATTTTTTGGGGAAGCACACCGGCTACCGAATACTATTCAAAAAGGAAGTTGACGAAATTCGATTCATTGCATGTGGTCTGGGGCACTGCGAGGTCCGGTAGCAGTTTCTCTTGCTTAAGAGACCTGGACCTTATAAAAGGGCCTACCTGGCTGCTCCTTTCTCATCTCTATGCTTACAATGGCGACAAAGTGGAAGTGGATAAAGTGATACAGAATTTGAAGAAGAGAGGGAGATTGCTGAAGCATCAACACTTTTACGGCAGCTCCGTTTATCAGTTTGATCTGCACTGACAAGCGAACTATTGCCACTGAGTCTATCTGACAATCTGTTTTATAATTTGCCGGTTAAAAATCCAACCGCTGCTGATTATTAGTATTCCCGGATCTTGAAGCAAACCCGGACCGCCTTTTTTGAAAACCGAATAGGTGATCAAAATTTTCTGACTTTGTGAAATCTGTAATTTTTTGTTCATAACGATATCCGCATAAAAAAACTCCCGTTTCAATGCATCTTAAATAGGTATCAGGGCTATGAAATGTGTCCAGGCCGATTGTAGTATTGCCGATACGACAATTTGTTCATCGTTAAAAACCTGGTTGAACTGCATCATTCTCCGAAGACTTTTTTTTCAAAACTTTTCCCGTAGTGAGGGGCTAATTGTCGTGCCATTAAAAACGACAATCTGTTTTCCATAACCCGCCCATTTATTGTTTAATATATTATCATTGATTTGCTGGCCGATGCGCTCTCCTCTTCCAGTTTTAAAATATCAGTACTTACTTCTTCATTGACTTATTCAGATCATACTGGACCCTGGCATCCTGCAAACGCAATTGATCCCCGCGCAGCACATTGATGGACGACCCGTTGTAAAAA
>JAYUXA010000174.1:0-7096 GCA_043753245.1 Chitinophagaceae bacterium | reverse complement strand
GACCTCCTTCAGCCTGGGTAGAAGAATAAATATGCCATGGATTTTTGACATTAGCCATTATTCTAACCTCATATTTCCTGTCAGATATTTTTTTACTTTCAAATTTCCAGGCTACTACTTCCGACTGGGCAAAACCCGCAGAAGCCACCAATAGGGAGCAAAAAAACAATGTTATTCGATTCATGGTGTCAACTTAATTAAAAAAAGATGTACTGTAAAGATACTTTTAGATTTACGAATACGGCAACGATCCGGCTTCCTAACAGAGAGGAAAATGAGATTTTCCGTTGAGCATCCGAAAAAAATAAAGCGAATTAACAATATGCTAACGGGCTCAGGTATCTTGAAAGGAGTGTAACTTTAATCGATTTAATGAATTGATATGGCTTTTATAGATTATTACAAAGTGTTGGGTTTGTCTAAAACAGCCACGGCAGATGATATCCGGAAGGAATACCGCAAACTGGCCCGAAAGCATCATCCGGATCTTAATCCAAATGACAAAGGGGCTAATTTAAAGTTTCAGCAACTTAACGAAGCGAATGAAGTGCTTAGTGATCCGGAGAAAAGAAAGAAATACGATGAATACGGAGAAAACTGGAAACATGCTGACCAGTATGAAAATGCAAAGCAACAGGGTGGGTACAGACAGCCGTCAGGACGGTCCGGACAGGAGTCGGAAGGAGATTTCAGCGGTGGGCATTTTTCTGACTTTTTTGAATCTCTTTTTGGCAACAGCGCTGGTGGTGGCCGCGGTGGCAGGGAGGTAAAATACAGAGGTCAGGATTATACTGCCGAACTGCGCATGAATCTTAAAGAGGCCTACGAAACGCATCAGCATACCATGAATGTTGGGGGTAAAGCAGTAAGAATAACTGTTGCCGCAGGTATATCAAATGGACAGGTTATCAAGTTAAAGGGGCACGGCGGACCTGGTGAAAATGGAGGTCCTAATGGAGATCTTTTTATCACTTTCATCATTGCTGAAGACGCAAAATTTAAAAGAATGGCCAACGATTTGAATACCACAGTAGAAATTGACTTATATACAGCAGTGCTGGGAGGAGATACCACTATTGATACCATGAGTGGAAAAATTAAATTGAAGGTAAAACCGGAAACACAGAATAATACAAAGGTCAGGTTAAAAGGAAAAGGGTTTCCTGTTTATAAAAAAGAAGGTGAATACGGCGACCTGATCATTACGTATTTTATTAAGATACCGACCAATCTGTCTGAGAAACAAAAAGAATTATTCAAAGAATTGTCAAGGTCTTAAAACTTGTTTATGAATGAAGAATTATTTGCGGTCACCCACTACTGCACCGTTCATCAGATTGATCCTTCTTTTATTGATGCCCTGGAAACAGAGGGGATCATTACGGTCATTCTCAGTAACAATGAAAAATTTATCGATGGACAACAATTGCCTGATCTGGAAATATATACCCGTTGGCACCATGATCTCGGAATCAACATTGAAGGCATTGATGCGATCCGAAATCTTCTGGAAAAACATAAAGACGTGCAGTTGGAAATCAATGAGCTGAAGTGGAAATTAAGTCAGTATGAATTATACTTATCTGATCAGAATATAAGCTGACATCTACCTTTATGGCCGGATTTACCATCGCGCATAATCATCATTTTATTTTTTTAACATTTGGGAGTCTTCCTTTTAAATACAATAAAGCAATCCTATTCTTTTATAATTACCCGCCCCAAGAAATTCCTTTATTGATTTGAATTATTCCGGAGCAATAGCACAATCCCCTCTGATCCATACCTTATTGATAAAAAAATCTGGGGAGAGCAACTATTTCACATCTTCTTAGCATTCCCGTAACAATGCGGTTACATAGATCGCGTTCCTTTGCGGCGACAAAAGATTTAAAATAATTAAACATTTTTATGAAAAACAAATCCATCCTGATTATTGCATTTATTGCAACATCCATGTTCTCCATTGTACAGGCTACCCCCATTAAGCATTCACCTGCGGGCAACAACTCAAAAACAGATACGTTGCTTTCTAAATCCGATTTGCCCTCTTTTACTGTTCAGATTGTAGGGGACAACAACAATCAGAAATTTATCCTTTTAGTGACCAATCCTTTAAAGGAGAAATTGCATATCGCTATTAAATTTCAATCTGGTGAAGGATATAATGAAACGACATCCAGAACAATGTTGAGAAAGCGCTTTGATATGACCGGTGCAGAAGATGGCAGTTACACAGTGACCGTTGAGAATGGAAAAACCAGTATCGTTAAAAAAGTTCAGGTGTCCACCACCACACAGGTTATCAGAAATATTGCCTTTTAATAAAACAAACTCTTATCCCCGTTAAGATCTGTACCCTTGAAAGTAACGGTATAAAAAGCTGTTGACACCTGCTGGAAAGTACCGGCAGGTGTCTTTGTTTAACAGCCCTCCGATCAGGTATCAAATTACCCTGAATGCGCTCAGCAGATACTAAATAGTCCATTATGGAGTTATAGTGGCAGTCCGACCATCCCATGAAACTATATACCCAATTCCTGGATCTATTGATCCTGTCTCTGTTAGTAATGGCCATTTATTTCCATTTGACAGACAATTATATAACCGATTCATTATCGCGCAGAGGCATTCTTCATTTAATGATCATCTCCTGGCAAACCTTACTTATAGTTTCCGGTTTTTGCGTAATTCTTCGTTATGTAGCCCAAAAACATTATATAAATGATTGATATTCATCGAATTTATTGCTTCTAGTCTGATTTTTATTCGTGCAATAGATCTGTTGTCTGGTTAGCGGTGCAATTTTTGCAAACTGCAATTACCTAAACTACTTCATATGGATAAGTTAGAATTAAAAGGTGCCTGGAATACACTTAAAGGCAAGGTAAAACAAGCCCATGCCGACTTAACAGACGATGATCTAAAATACGAAGACGGAAAAGATGACGAGTTGTATGGTCGTCTTCAAACAAAACTTGGTAAAACCAAGGACGAAGTGATCAGTTGGCTTCGCTCATTGGGATAAACCCCCGACATCTCTTAAAGCCGCTTTAATGCGGCTTTTTAATGCTCAGTTCCATCTTTTTTGTTGGTGTTTTTGCACAAAACAAGGAAAATTGTTTGGCGACATTCTCGAATTCAACCAGTCTGAGAGGTTTTGTAATAAAAGCTTCTGCTCCCAATGCCATTGAGCGTTGTACATCACGGTCGGCGGAAGAGGTGGTGAACATAACGATAGAAACATGAGCATATTGAGGATGTTTCTTTAACTCTGCCAGCGTATGCAAGCCGTCCCATAATGGCATATTCATATCCAGGATAATGCAACAGGGCAAAGGGTCTCCCGCATCTAAGGATCCAGGAATTGTACCAACTCTAGCCCCTGCTTACAGGTAAGGGCCTCCATTGCAGGCTCTAGTTGACCAATAAGTTCCACAAAAGCCTCGCGGTCGTCCTGGTCATCATCAGCATACAAAAAGTAAAGTTCTGGAATCGGAAATTTTTGTTGCATGTGCGCGTTAAGAGTACCGGAATTTGTAAATGGTTGCAAGTACAATAGGAAAATATGCACTTTTTTTCGCCAGATTAAGCTGTAGTTCACTAACGGAATGCTGGTTAATATCAACTAAGCTGATCAGGGCATCATTTTTTTATAAATTTATAGATACCAGTACAGTTGAACGTGACAATAATAAATGAACCCGAAGTTTGGATAGCCGAAGATGATGCAGATGATGTGCTGCTTTACACAGAAGCACTGGAAGCTTTAGGCGTTCCCTGTAGTTGTGTCAGGTGTTTCTCCGATGGACAGGAATTAATGGAAAATCTCCTGTCCGAAAATCACCGGATTCCGCAATTGCTTCTGTTAGATGGGCGAATGCCAAAAATGAACGGTATAGATGTTGTCAAAGCTCTTTACGAATTCAGAATGATGCCGCAAATGCGTGTAGCAATTCTAAGTGATTGCCTTACCAGCCGGGAAAAATCAATTGTACACCATTGCGGAGCTACAGTACGATCCAAGCCTGCTTACAGCCGGGATTTAATGGACTTGCTTCGCGATTTGCTGCAGGATACGAGCGTGGTAAAATAATGGCTTATCTTAGTTTTGTAATCTTTTCAAATCTGATGAACTCTACACATCCGGGAAACAAATCTTCCTTGCCTCAGAAAGTATGCGTTGTTTGTGGGCGTCCTTTTACCTGGCGAAAGAAATGGGCACGCAACTGGAGCGAAGTAAAATTCTGTAGTGAGCGCTGCAAAAGAACAAGCCCACCAAAAGAATAGCTTTACAGATAATACAAAGAATGAATATGGCTTAACCCTTTATACTTTTTTTAAGGCTGTACTCTTTGCACCGGTTTAATTTCAGTAGTAGTGGTTTTTACCGGCGAAAATATGTGTGAATTATTCTGATCACTGGTGATCGCCTTTTTAAGCGGATGCGGACCGGCCACATATTCCTCTTTTGTAAGCGATTTTGCTTTTTTTGCAGGTCCCCATGCTATTATTCCTTTTTCAAAAGTACTGACCCTGGTATATCCTGCCTTTAACCAACTGGCAATTCCCTTTGAGCCATCATTAATATCGCTTTCATCGGTAAGTGGAATCCCATAGGTACCCATTCCATTATTTGCGGCAAATAATTGGTAGATGTCTCCATATATAGCGTGTACACCATGGGGGGAATTATAGATCTGCCCTCTCTCAAACTGCACATAGGTAGTATTAAATAGGCCCATACCGATTAATCCGGTCTGGCAATCCCCTAACTGGCTGCGGTAAAAGTCCCATTTGTTTCGGATCAGTAGGTCACCTACTCCAACACAACCAGCAACAGGAAGCCTGGAAGAGACAAATGGTGTCTGGCTCGGAAACCTGCTGATGCCCATCTCTCCATAAAATTTATCAAGACCATCTTTATCCATTTGGGATAGTAAGGTATTATTTCCCATACATCCGGGGCAGGCACCAGGAGTACCATTGGTTGTACAAGTAATGGTGGGCCTGGTATTGTCTATAGCGAAGGCCATGGTGCTGTATTGCATAATAGAGCAGTAGTCATAAGGACTTCGTACCGTACCATTGTCCTCCACCTGAAAATCTTTAGAATTGGCAGGTTTAACATTACTCCATTGAATGCTCACAAAATTATCCCGGTCTGTTCTCCCTTGCTCATGAAATAATCCGAGCGTATGTAAAAGTTCGTGAAGCACTGTTCCCTGCGCAAATTTTCCGTTAACGAGCCGTAAAATATTCGCGCCATTCCGCTGCCTGCCAACTTCAGTGAATCCTCCTCTTCCACTTCCATCATCAGGAACACAGGTGATGACCAGATAATCTTCTTCATCGGTGCGCTCCTTAAAAATAATTCCGGTATTGAAATTAAAATAATCGAGCGCCGATTTTATTATGATGTAATTATTAGCCTGAAATACAGAATTATCCAATACAACGGGTACTGTTGCATTGGGCCACCGGTACAGATCATCTTTTCCGAAGGTATGCGTTTCATCGTCTTTCGTATAGCTCATGGTAGACTGCACGCTGTAGTCATACACAACAATATCTCCATTTAAAATCAGCTGGTTTCCCAGGCGCTTCACGTAATAGTCAGAAGCCTTAGAACTACCGGGAAGTTTAAGTTGCACTATTGAATATCCTCCCTGGTTTAATTGAACAATGTCATTTTTGAAAGTCGTTGCTGCTGGATTTAGTCTTTTTATATCCCCGGATTCAGCCGAGATTACCCTGTTGGCGGAAACAGGCTCGGTTATGGCAGACTGTCTATTTACTTTTATTTGACGGGGAGGCTGTGCCAGCGTAGGACTGGTTAAATTCAACAGCCAAACCACTACAAAGAAGGCCATTTGTGATGCTCTCATACAATGAATTTTATATTAATTAAATAGAATGGCAGGAATCTCATTAAAGAATCCGGTAAACTGTCAAGAGTATACATTTCGGTTACCGATAGTTAGAGACTTCATTTACCGAAGCTATCACATGTGCGGAGTATTAAAATACCACGAAGAGGGGATTTTTCAATTGTTCTGATTTTTCAATTATTCATACTCTACTGTTCGTAGAGTACTATTACAACTGTTTTATGCGGAAATTCTTATACCTGATGGTCATAGGCGGACCTACATGCACTTGTACACCCAACAGGCCGGACATCCGGCGGTTGAGCAGGTCGTTGTCGGTTACCTCACTCATTAATTTTCCATTGATGAAATGCTGCAGATGATTTCCATTTATAATTAAATGATATTCGTTCCAGTCATTGTTTTTAATAAATGATTCCAGAGAATCTTTATTTCCTAAAGAGGAAACAACATCTGTAGTAGTCCAGAAGTTTTCCCTGGCATATTTTGAATATTGATTGCTGGTGTCTATCGTGTTCGGTATTATAACTTTCTGACCGCGGGCAGCCAAAGTGGTTCGTGCGCGTTCTTCATAATTAGATCCGGAATAATTATTTTGCCCGTCAAGATCGGCCTGGTAGCCTTTCAATGCATGAAATACTCCCGGCAGCTCTTCACTTCTGTAATTAATGCCGCTGTTCCCATCTTCTGAAACTTTAAAATCAACCTTTGCTTCGAAGTTGGCGACAATGCCACCCCGCCAGATTAAAAAAGAATTTCTTTTCAGAAGTGTGGAAGCAGTAACTTCTCCCAGGATGCAGCCTTTATCCACTTTCCAATAGGTGCTATCCCCTTCCCATCCGGATAAGGTTTTACCGTCAAAAATGCTTACAAATCCTGATTCGTTGTTTCCTCCAACTCTGGTTGATTTGCAACCTGTCAGGAATATAATAAGTAAACTAACAAGACCGACCAGTACCTGTTTCATAGCTGAATAAAATAAATGGAAAAATAAGAAATATAAACGGTAGTTATTAGCACAAGGCAGGCTTGTGCGATTTTAAAGGATGAAGGAATTTATTCAACCGTGGCTCCATATCAACCGAATTAGGTATTCCAAGGGCAACAGAAAATGAGGTGTGCCTCAAATGATTCATTTACTGACGGTCGGGCATATTTATAAGCCAGAGTAAATTATATTTGCTCTTGCATGAAAGCGACAACAG
>JAYUXA010000173.1:0-7097 GCA_043753245.1 Chitinophagaceae bacterium | reverse complement strand
GCGCATCTATATCTCCTGGTCTCATGCTGCTGTAGGTGTCCAGTATCCAGGCCATCTCCCGTTCTCCTGTTCCATAATCAGGTGCAGGTACGTCAATTCCAGGTCCTATAAAATTCTTTTTTATCAGTTCAGCAGTGTAGCGGCGGGTGATTTTTTCAAGCTCGTAAACAGTGTATTTACGCGGATCGATCGTGATACCACCTTTAGCACCGCCAAATGGAACATTCACAATGGCGCATTTGTACGTCATCAGGGCAGCGAGGGCCATTACTTCGTCGAGGTTTACATTAATGGCAAAGCGGATACCCCCTTTACAAGGTGTTTTATGGTGCGAATGCTGCACCCGGTATGCTTTGATCACTTCAATTTTATCGCCCACTTTAACGGGGAAATGCATCCGGTAAACCGCATTGCATTGCTTGATCTGTTCCAGCACTCCCGGATCCCAGGTAGTGAAAGCGGCAGCTTTATCGAAACTTTTTTCTACCGCTCCGAAGAAACTGTATTCCTGCTGTGATGACATGGTTTTCTTTTTATGGTTTTACAAATAAAGCAACGTTCTGAAAAGCAGTAAGCAGAGGGGTTATTGGGAAGAAACATTTTTTTCCAGTCTCGATATTTTTTTATCCAGCCGGATGAGATAAATAAATAGTCCTGTAAGAATGGTTACGACTACCACCAGCACCACGTATATTTTACCTTCGGCGCGCAAACCAACAGCTGCGCTATCCTGCATTGCGGAAGTGGAATCCTGGGCAAAAATGAACAACGACTGTGCAAGTAAAAAGAAGCTTATTAATAATTGTTTCATGATAATAGACTAGAATTTGATTTTTTCGTTGAGCAGTTGTACCCGTAGCCGGAGTGTGGTGATCCAGATTCCTAATAATGCCCATCCGATATATGCGGGCCGCACAATCCATTTCATGGCCGTATTAAGGTCATTGCCATTAAATCCAGGATTGCCTTCCACACCTTTTCCACCAGGGTGAAGCGATTCCACTAAACGCGGAAGAATAAGGATCATAGGGATATAAATAAAATAAGCGAAGATGTTGTACACCGCTGAAATGCGCGCTCTTTTATCGAGATCCGGCATAGAATTGCGCAGAACAAAATAGGCCAGAAAAACCAGCAGAGCAATAGCAACACCTAATTGTTTAGGATCATTGCTCCAGGCTGCACCCCAGGTATAATTAGCCCATTCCATTCCGGTAGCTAAACCAAGGGCGCCGAATACGATACCTGTTTTAGCAAATTCAGATGCATATATATCATGAATAATTTTAGGGTTTTGTAAATATTTGATAGAATAAACCAGCGAGATGGTCATCAGTACAAATTGCGTCAGCCACATAGGGATATGAAAAAAAGCATTTCGGATGGTGTGCTGCAGATTACCGATATCCGGCACAGTGATCAATAAACCTCCAATGAAAGTGTACAGCAGCAATACGACGCATAAAATTTTCCACCAGCGCATGGGCGCAAAATTAGTGTAAACCCCGCAGGATCAAAATTTTTTAATGACCCTGAAAAAGGATGAAATTGTAGTGCACAAATAAAATTCCACTTGTTACCGGAAGTTTTTAACAATGCAGTCTTAAAGATTAAAATCTGCAGCAGCATTATAAACCAAAGGGGGGTCAGTCTTTCCAGAGAAAAGGAAACAGTATGATGGACAGGGCCACGATCAGTACATCCAGCGCGGCAAGCAACAGTGACATCTGCAGATATCCCCCTTGCAGCACATCGGAAAAAGAAGTGTTCGAGATCCGCATCAGAATTAATATCTGAGGAATAATAAGTGGAAAACCCATGATCGCGATGAGCGCCGCATTTTGTTTTGCGCGGGCCGCAATAGCCGCCAGAAAAGTAAAAACCAGGCTAAGGCTGCAACCCCCCAGGCATACGGTGAGCAAAAATTTCCAGGGATGTTGCAATGGGTCACCCATTAGTAAACGGAACAGCAGTAAACTGGCGGTACTCATGATAATCATCAGCCCTGCATTAAAGATCAGTTTAGCAATGATAAACTGTCCGGCGCCGGCAATGCTGTAATAATACAGCATACGTCCGCTATTTTCCTGCAGGAAACTTTTTGCTACCGCATTCACACAGATAAATAATTGTATCATCCAGAATAGTCCGTTCCATACGGAGGCTTCTGGTTCTCCCATAGCCAGATACAGCACAAATATGGTGGAAGCAACATATAAAAGGATGCCGTAAAAAGTATATTGCTGTCTTATTTCCAGCAAAATATCTTTTTTTAAAAGTGCCGCGATATGAACTATGCCTGCCGTCAAGAATAATAGGTACAAAAATTGTTAACTTTATGAAATCTCATTTTATCATTAAACATCATCCATCTGCCATGGAGCGTTTATCCGAACTAATCAGCAAATTAAAAGAACAATTCGAACAAAAGGCCGATACTTCAAAATTATTAGGCATTACCCTGCTTATAGAGCGGGAACTGATGAAGGAAGAAACGGTCAGGAAGCCTGTGGCACAGCTGTCCGGACCATCTAAAGTCTCAGTAGTAATGCCTGCTCCGAGAAACGGGCAACAGGTACAGGTTATGGACTTAGTAGTGGATAAATCTCCAGAAATCACCATCGGGAAAGAGGAAAAAACAGTGGATCAGCTAGAAGAACTTTCTTCCCGGCAGGAATTTTTATTTGATCCCGTGCTGGAAATCCCGACACTTGCCCAACAGAAATCGGTCAAAGAGATCAACGAACTCATCGGATTGCGCGATTCATCCCTTAATGATAAGTTAAAAGAAAACAGGATCGAGGTGGGTCATGTACTTACAGAGCATCCCATCAGAGATTTAAAAAAAGCTATTGGCATTAATGACCGGCAGATCTTTATTAACGAACTATTCCGGGGTGATGAGGTGATGTATGAACGAAGTATAAAAACCATTAACAGTTTTAAAATATTTGCTGAAGCCGGATACTGGATCGAAAGAGAATTGAAAGTTAAATTGGGATGGGAAGAACATAAAGACAACACCAAACATTTTTATCAGCTGATCAAAAGGCGGTTTGCGTGAATATAATTCAGGATATTGTGTGTAGCGCCTTTGTGCCCGTATACATATTTTCCTGCGGCTACAGCACACTCTTCAAATAAATTTTCGTCGGATAAAAGGTTGTTTAGTACATTTTCGAGCTCAATGGCATTATTCACCGTGAAAGCAGCACCTTCTTCCAGTAAACCAATAGCCTCTCTGAACTTATTAAATACCGGCCCAAACAGGAGTGGTTTTTTAAATACTGCCGCTTCCAGCACATTGTGTACCCCTTCACTTCCGAAACCACCACCCACATACGCAATAGTGGCATAATAATAGAGTTTGGACAACATTCCCATGTTGTCGATGATCAGTGTATTTTTATTTCGGGTACCGGAACTGTTTATTTGAGAGTACCTGACCGAATGATGAAATAATTTTTCGATGCTTTTCAGGTGATCTTCATGAATCTCATGGGGTGCTATAATAAATTTAATTTCAGGGTGCGTATTGGCATAATGGTCCAGTTCTTCTTCATCCTCTGGCCAGGTGCTGCCTGCCACCACTACCTGAGCGCTGCCGCAATAGGCTTCTATCTGAGGTATTCCGGTAAAATTTTCTGCAATATCTATGACCCTGTCAAACCGCGTGTCGCCGTTCACAGAGACGTTATCGCTGAAACCGATTGAGGCGAGTCGTTTAGCGGATTCATCATTTTGAACAAACAGCCAGGAAAAGCACCTCAGCATTTTTTTATAAATCGTTCCATACCATCTGAAAAATGGCTGGCGGCGGTGAAAAATGGCAGACACCAGCAGCAGCGGAGTATGGTTCTTTTTAAGTTCGGCAAGATAGTGATACCAGTAATCGTATTTGATCCACAATACCAATTGCGGGCGCAGGGCATCAATAAATTTTTTTGCATTTCTTTTGGTAGGAAGAGGGAGATAAAAAATATGATCTGCTCCTTTATAATCTTTCATCACTTCATATCCTGAAGGAGAAAAAAAAGTGATCACAATACACTTATCAGGGTATTTGATCCGGATATTCTCCAGCAAAAATCTTCCCTGCTCAAATTCACCCAGGGAGGCACTGTGCATCCATATTACCGGCCTGGTATTGTTTTTCAGTGCCAGTTCCACGTTTCTAAACTGATCTTTTCTCCCCCTGATCCAGCATAAAGCCTTAGGGTTCCAGAGCGACGCAAGCCGTATCCCGGCGCCATACGCAAGGATAACGATGTTATAAATCAACAGGAACACGTGGTAATGTACGAATTAACAGGGTAATGGATGGGCTTGTCGTAATCATATTTTTACAGTAGGTTTGTGCGCTTTTAAAGAGTATTTTTTATGCGGGCAATTCAAATGGTAGACCTTAAGCAGCAGTATGCTAAGATCAAAGACGAAGTGGATGCAGCCATCCATGAAGTATTGGATACTGCTTCCTTTATTAACGGTAAGGCCGTTTCGGAATTTGCAGACCATCTGGCCCGGTACCAGAATGTAAAACATGTAATACCCTGCGCAAATGGCACAGATGCCCTGCAGATAGCACTAATGGCATTGGGGCTTCAGCCTGGAGATGAGGTGATCACTCCTTCTTTTACCTATGTTGCCACCACCGAAGTCATCGCACTGCTGAAACTTCAGCCGGTTTTTGTGGAGGTAGATCCCAGAACGTTTAATATTGATCCGGCTTCAATAGAAAAAGCGATCACGTCCAAAACAAAAGCGATCATACCAGTGCACCTTTACGGTCAGTCTGCCGACATGGCCACTATTATGGATATCGCCCGCCGCAATAATCTTTTTGTGATCGAAGACAACGCCCAGGCCATCGGCGCAGATTATTCTTTTCCGGACGGAAAAGGCAGGAAAACAGGTACTATCGGTACTATAGGTACCACATCCTTTTTCCCGAGTAAGAACCTGGGTTGTTATGGAGATGGAGGAGCCCTGTTTACGAACGACGATGAACTGGCTGTTAAACTTCGCATGATTGCCAATCACGGGCAAAGCAAACGTTATTATCATGATGTAGTGGGTTGCAACAGCCGCTTGGATTCCATTCAGGCTGCCGTGCTGAATATAAAACTTAAAAATCTGGATGCTTATATTAAAGCTAGAGTTGCCGTGGCTGATTTTTATGATCGTGCTTTTGCCAATCATCCAAAGATCACCACCCCTTTTCGCGCACCTTTTACCAACCATGTCTTTCATCAATATACCCTGGTACTTAACGGAGTTGACCGGGACGGGTTGAATCAATTTCTGGCGGACCAGAATATTCCTTCCATGATTTATTATCCCGTTCCCGCGCACAGACAAAAAATGTTCGAAACTTTCGGGGGAGCGGCGTTTAATTTAAAAACCACCGACTGGCTGACGGAAAGAGTAATTTCCCTGCCCATCCATACCGAAATGGAACAGGAGCAATTGCAATTCATCACCTCCCATGTTTTGGGCTTTATTAATAAATAATTAAACGTTGCAGCTGCTATTTCAAAGATCACTACGTACAACGCAAAAGGACATATGCACTTTTTCGTTTTCTCCACCTCTGCTGAGGCAAGATAAATCCATTAAATAATCATTATGAAAATTGCAGTTGTAGGTACCGGATATGTTGGGTTGGTGACCGGAACCTGTTTTGCGGAAACAGGTAATGAGGTGATCTGTGTAGACATTGACCAGGCTAAAGTGAATAAATTATCAAACGGACAGATTACGATATATGAACCCGGTCTGGAAAAATTATTTCTCAGGAACCTTCGGGAGGATAGACTTTCTTTTACCACTTCACTGGAAGAAGGTATTAAAGATGCGGCAATAATTGTTCTGGCGTTGCCAACACCTCAGGATGAAGACGGTTCTGCTGATCTGAAATACGTCTTAGGGGTCGCAAAACATCTGGGAAAAATACTTACTGCTTATAAAATAATAATAGATAAAAGCACAGTGCCTGTTGGCACTTCCGAAAAAGTGCATAAGGCGATCGCTGAAAATTATAAAGGAGATTTTGATGTGGTCTCCAATCCTGAATTTTTACGGGAAGGAGTGGCTGTTGAAGATTTTATGAAACCCGACAGAGTGGTCATCGGCACCGGCTCGGAACGTGCCAGGAAATTACTTAATGATCTGTATTCTCCTTTTGTGAGACAGGGAAATCCCATCATATTTATGGACGAACGATCTGCTGAACTTACCAAGTATGCTGCCAATTCGTTTCTGGCTACTAAAATATCTTTTATGAATGAGATCGCCCAGTTGTGCGAGCGCATGGGTGCCGATGTGGATCTGGTTCGCAAAGGAATAGGAGGGGACGAACGTATAGGCCGGAGGTTTTTATTTCCAGGAATAGGATATGGCGGAAGCTGTTTTCCAAAAGATGTTAAGGCACTTGCGAGATCCTCAAAGGAAGCGGGATACGATTTTCGCATACTCGATGCTGTTATGAGTGTCAACGATCAGCAGAAACTGCATCTTATCCCGAAAATAAAAAATTACTTCAGAGGAGATCTTAAGGGTAAAAAATTCGCTTTGTGGGGACTGGCTTTTAAGCCCAATACAGACGATATCAGGGAGGCCCCGGCTTTGTATATGATCGACGCCCTGCTTGCGGAGGGAGCTTCGGTTCATGCATTTGATCCTGAAGCAATGAAGAATGCAAGGCAGCAGATAGGTAATAAAATAGAATATGCTGAAAATCAGTATGACTGCCTGGAGAATGCAGACGCATTGATCATTTCCACAGAGTGGAACGAATTCAGGACACCCAATTTTTTAAAAATAGTGACGGCATTAAAACAAAAAGTGATCTTCGACGGACGAAATCTTTTTGATACTAATGCCATCAGGGAACTGGGATTCTATTATGAATGTGTTGGCCGTGCAGCAGGAGTACCCGTTCAGGGAGGATCCGCAAAATAATTTATTATGTCAATAAAAAGAATACTGATCACCGGTGCTGCCGGGTTTCTCGGATCTCATCTCTGCGACCGTTTTATTAAAGATGGTTATCAGGTGATCGGTATGGACAACTTAATTACCGGTGATCTCAAAAATAT